>NZ_RZTI01000358.1:0-218 GCF_003997275.1 Mesorhizobium sp. M6A.T.Ce.TU.002.03.1.1 | reverse complement strand
CGCTTACAATCTGCGCACCATGATTGGCGTCCTCTATCCACCCGATGAGAGGCGGACATGAGGGAGGAGTGCGTCCACAATCCGGCGGGACGGCTGCCTAAACCGACAAAGGCCCCGCAAGGGCCGCCGAAAACCGCTCTGCCGGCCTTCAAAAAGGCCCTCACTGACCACCGAACTCCACTTCGCTCCCCGTGCAAAGCCCTCACAAGGGGAGAAGG
>NZ_RZTI01000357.1:0-252 GCF_003997275.1 Mesorhizobium sp. M6A.T.Ce.TU.002.03.1.1 | reverse complement strand
CAGGTCCCCTCGCTTGTGCGGCCGCTGGGATTTGAACCGGAGCCGGCGAGGTGGGATGAGTTCGGGCCGGATCACAGAGCGAGGGTGGAAGCGTGATGCATGTCGCCCAAAATTATCCAGACGCAGCAGGACAGAGGGGGGTGTCGTAAAGCGCCAAGTTTCGAGCGGAGGCTGGCATTGACCGACCTCGCCCACTTCTTCGACCGCGCCTTCGCCCCTCTCGAAGCGGCGGTGGCTGCCTCACGCATTCCC
>NZ_RZTI01000356.1:0-381 GCF_003997275.1 Mesorhizobium sp. M6A.T.Ce.TU.002.03.1.1 | reverse complement strand
GGTGACGTTCATGCCCTCGGGCATCGACTTGACGAACTCGTCGGACACCGTTCGCACCTTGGCGATGGTGTCGATCAGGTTGGAGCCGATGCGCTTCTTGACTTCGATGGCGATGGCCGGCTTGCCGTTGAGACGGGTCACCGTCTCGGCATCCTTGAAGGTCGAACGGATCGTCGCGATGTCCTTGGCCTGCACCACGGCATTGGGGCCGGCGACCACCGGCAGTGCGGCGACATCCTCCGGCGTTTCGATCAGCGACGGTACCTTGACGGCGTATTTGCCCTCCGAGCCTTCGATATTGCCGGCGGCGACCAGGCTGTTGGAGTTGCCGACCGCACCGATCAGTTGATCGAGTTGCAGCCCATAGGAAGACAGCTTCAT
>NZ_RZTI01000355.1:0-382 GCF_003997275.1 Mesorhizobium sp. M6A.T.Ce.TU.002.03.1.1 | reverse complement strand
GTCGGGTCGAGGCCATATTGGCCGATGCTGGTGATCCAGGCTTGTCCGGCGATGGTGACCACGACAGCGTCGCGATCGCCGAGGCGCGTATTGGCGATCACGCGGGAATCGAAATGGGTTCCGATGATCGATCTGTTACGGAACAGCTCGCCCTTGGCGATCTGCCCCTTTGCCGACATCACCGCCAGCCGCCCGGTGGTGCCGGTGCCTGTCGGTGAGCGGTCGAGCCTGCCATGCAGGCACACCGTGCCGTTGACGCTTTCCACGCGCCCGTCGACGCGCTCGATCGGACCTTCGAAAATCACGTTGGACACGTCGCGGATCTTCGGGTTCTCCGGATGCACGACCTCGAGCTGTTCGTTGACCGCCTTCTTGATGCGTT
>NZ_RZTI01000354.1:0-382 GCF_003997275.1 Mesorhizobium sp. M6A.T.Ce.TU.002.03.1.1 | reverse complement strand
GGTCATGATAGTTCGGCCAGGTGGCGATCGACATGCGGTCGCCAAGGCTTTCGGCGGCAAAGGCTGATGTCGGCATGATGCCGATCTCGCGCGCCATCACTGCCGTGGCAATGCCAAGGCCGGTGAGGCCGAGGAAGTCGCGGCGGCCGATCGAGCCGCGCTTCAGACGCATCAGCTGGTCGACGAAATTCTCGGGGCTTATCGGCAGTCCGTCACGATATGATTTCGACATGTTTTTCTACCCTCTGGTTGGCCCCGTTGTTCTTGGTCTCCGCAAACGCCAGCGGCGTTCCGGAGGCAAAGCCGATGGCGACGGGTTCACCCGGCTTGAAGAGATTGCCGTGGCCGATCAGATGATCGGCCTTGGCCAGCAGCGTTCCGA
>NZ_RZTI01000353.1:0-383 GCF_003997275.1 Mesorhizobium sp. M6A.T.Ce.TU.002.03.1.1 | reverse complement strand
GCCCTGCGGTCGTTGACCAGCGCGGCGAAGAATTCCGGCTCGACGCGGGCGCGGCCATCCGGGCTCATCCGCGCTTCGGCGAACTCGGCCGATTCGACCCTCTCGGCAGCGCGGCGCCAGGCGCTGGCGCGCGGTTCCATCTCCGGTTCGAAATCGTCGCGTTCCCGGCGGCGAGCGGCGCGGCGGCGGAGATAGGCGCGCAACGACAGCCACCAATGGGTGATCGCGCCAAGCGCCAGAATGCCCTCGTCGCCTTCATCCTCGTCATTGTCGAAAAGCAGGTCGTCCTGATCCCGGGAATCAGGTGCGGCCTGTTGCTCGAGGACGGCGAAACCGTTCTTGCGTGCAATCAGCGCCGAGCCATAGGCAAACAGCCACAGTGC
>NZ_RZTI01000035.1:0-48098 GCF_003997275.1 Mesorhizobium sp. M6A.T.Ce.TU.002.03.1.1 | reverse complement strand
AAGGGAGCAGCGTCGCTCATGGTCTCCGACTGTGCCTTCATGACGGTGGTGATCGTCACCACTGCCGGCTTGTCGGCCGCCACGATCGGGGCGAACGATCCATTGGGCACCGTCATGCCGGTGACGGGAGGGGTCACTGTTTCTGCTAGGGCGCCATTCAGCTTGGGGGCGAGCGGCAGGATGAAAGGGCTGACGATCAATGCGGCGCCCAGCAAGGCGGCGACGCGATGTCTGCGAAGAATGTGGATGGGTGACATGGCCGTTGTCCGGGCGAGAAATTGGTCGGGCACCGTGGCGTTCCGGCTGGGAAACCGCCCATTCGGCGTGTCGAGGGTCGCCTTGCCTGTCTCGCCTGGCAGGCAGCCGACCGATCGACAGCCCCCGCATCTAGGGCGGCGATCGTGGTTTCCAGATGATATTACGAAGATTTAATATAACGGCCTGGCACCGGCCTGCCGCGATGGCGCCGAAACCCGAAAACAAAAAACCCGCATCAACGGCGGGTCGCTGGCGCAATCAGCACCATGCCAAAGTTACTAGCATAACTGCCGGCACAAAGCAAGAACAAAATCACTGAGACCCGGCACAAGAGCATGAACACCTCTGGCCCTGCTTCCGGCGTTGACGACTGGCGAAAGCCGTGGCGGCATCCAATCTCCCCCCTTGCGGAGGAGATCAGCAGCTTCGTCGACGGCGCCTGCCCGCATCTCTTCCCGTCCTGCCGGAGCCTCCTATGCGCCGATCCCGTCAGTCCGCCTGAGATAGCCGTTAGCGATCTCGCGCATCCGTTTGGCGTCGAAGCTCGGTCCGTGGCCGCCATGGCCGACGCGGATCGGCAGGTCGAGCAGCCGCTGCATAGTCCGGCGATAGGCGACGCGATCGGAGTCCGGCAGGTCGTCGATCAGCATGGCGTCGTAGATGGCGTCGCCGGCGAAGAACAGGCCGTCGGCCTCATCGAACAGCGCGATCGAATCAGGCGAATGGCCAGGCAGATGCAGCACGCGGAACCGCCTGTCGCCGAGGTCGACCAGATCGCCCTCGTCAAGCGTCCGCGTCAGCGGCGCCGGTGGGATTTTGTAATCGGCTGCTTTCCAGCCGGGCGCCGGCAGCTTGGAGACGGCGCCGTCGAGATCGTGGAACATGTGGGCGTAGGTGACCGCTTCGTCCATGCTGTCGAAATGCGCGGCACTCATCCTCGGCCCCGCCCGCGAGGGGAATTCGTGCAGCGAGCCGACATGGTCGAGATGGATGTGGGTGGCGACGACGAGCAGCGGCTTGCCGTCAGGCGTGTCGATCTCAGGCGCCAGCGGCCGGATGCCCATGCCGGTGTCGACGAGCAGGTCGACGTCGCGGCCGCGCAGATGCCAGATATTGGCGCGCACGAAATCATGCACGAACGGCTCGGTCAGCATCGTCGTATGGGCGTCGACTTCCGTCTTGCTGAACCAGTCAAGCATCAGGAGATATCCGGCATCAGACGAACGGCTTCCCGACCTTGTATTTTTCGGGGACCAGGCGCTTCAGATAGGCCATGCCCGCATCGGAGAGCTGGTTGACATCCGGCAGCATGAAATCGTCGGGCATGTGGCGCGTCTTGCCGGCGACGTTTTTCAGCGGCACTTTCCTCAGCACGGTTTTCTTGCCGTCATATTGCAGCGCTACCGATCCGCCGCCCTCCTCCGCCACCTTGACGGCGAAAGCGCCGGCGTCGAAGGCTTCCTGCGCATCGACGGCGCTGATGGCGCCGACATAGCCGCGCGGCATGTAGCCGAGCGCATCGACGCGCGCCCGCTTGCCCGGCAATCCTTCGGCCAGCGCACGCTCGAGAGCGGCCGGCAGGTCGCTGCCCGACAGCTTGACGTTGCCATGCGCATCGCGCTCCAGTTTGTCCGGCGGCACCAGACTTTCGACTAGCGCCTTGCCGTCGGCGGTGCTGACGCCTTCGGAGACGGCGACGATACAGCGCTTATGGCGATCGAGCGTGGCGCGAACATCGTCGATGAAGGCCGCAGCCGAGAACGGGCGCTCCGGCACATAGACGAGATGCGGGCCGCTGTCGGGGTCAAGCTGCCATGCGGCAGCGGCGGCGGTGAGGAAACCGGCGTGCCGGCCCATGACGATGCCGACATAGATGCCGGGCAGGGCACGGAAATCGAGGTCGACCGAGAGAAAGGCGCCGGCGACGAATTCGGCCGCCGAAATGAAGCCGGGCGTGTGGTCGTTCTCCTCGAGATCATTGTCGATGGTTTTCGGCGCATGGACGAAAGCCATCTTGCCGCCGGCGGCGTCGGTCAGGATCTGCTGCGTGCCCGACGTGTCGTTGCCGCCGATGTAGATGAAGGCGTCGGCGCCGGCCTTCTTCAGGCCGCTGAGGATGATTTCGCAGTAGGCGGCATCCGGCTTGTCGCGCGTCGAGCCGAGGGCGGCGCTCGGCGTGGCCGCAATCAGCCGCAACCGGTCCTCGGCAATGGCGGAAAGATCGACATAGTTGCCGTCACGAATGCCGCGCACGCCATGGATGGAGCCTAAAACCTTGGCGCCGGGATGCCGCTTGCGGATCTCGAGCGCGGCGCCCACCATCGTCTGGTTGATGACGGCGGTCGGGCCGCCGCCTTGCGCGATCACAAAAGTTCCGGACATGCTTCACGTCTCCCGAGCAGTGGCTTTGCAGGCACATTCGCCTGTCTTGCGAGATCACGCAACGGGAGAGTCGAGCGGCCGCGCCAGCCGCTATGAAGTCAGACGACAACCGGGAGGGTCAGACGACGACGACCGGGTTCTTCCTGGAGACGCGGCTGTAGAGGTCGATGATGTCCTGGTTGATCAGGCGAACGCAGCCGGACGACATCGCCTGGCCGATGCTCCACCATTCGGGCGAGCCGTGGATGCGGTAGCCGGTGTCCTGGCCATTCTGATAGATGTAGAGGGCGCGCGCGCCGAGCGGATTTTCGAGGCCGCCGGGTTGTCCGCCTTGCCATTTCACCAGCTCCGGCTTGCGGGCAATCATCTCGGCCGGCGGCGTCCAGACCGGCCATTCCTTGCCGTACTGGATGTTGGCGCGGCCGGACCAGCGGAAGCCTTCCTTGCCGATGCCGACGCCGTAACGGATCGCGTCACCGCCGGGCTGCACCAGATAGAGCAGCCGCTCCTGCGAATGGACGACGATGGTGCCGGGCTGCTCGCCGGTCGGGTCGACGACGATCTGGCGGCGGAATTCCGGCTTGACCTTGAGGTAGGGCACTTCCGGCAGCGTGAAGCCGCCATCGGTGACGGAGGCATACATCACACCAGGGCTGGTGATGTTCTTGTCGACGCTGATGCTCGGGCGGATAGGGGTGATCGCGCCAGTGGTGACGCCGTCGAGCTGCAGCGATGGCAAATCGAGCGTCTGGCTGCAGCCGGCAACCCCGAGCAGCGCCAGCGCACCGGCGCCAGACAACACCGCGCGGCGGGAAAGCTGGTTTTCGGAAATTTCGATTTCGACGGCGTCGCCATTGTACGGCGGCGTCAGACCTTGCGGCAACTCACGCATGTACCCAAACCCTACGCTATCGGCGGGAAACACGGTCCGGCCGGATCGATGGTATTTTCACCAATCATGGTTGAAAAAGCGTGAAGACGTCTTGCCCTACCTTAACCTCTGGCCGAGCCGTCGTGCCGTCTATTTCAATGCTGCCCCTTTACATCTTCGTGAGGTCGAGGATTTATCCTCTTCTTTGAGCTCAAGGAGACGAGCATGTCCTTCGAAAACTGGGCCGCCTTTGCCGCGGCCTCGACGATCCTTCTTGTCATTCCCGGCCCGACCATCCTTCTGGTCGTGTCCTATGCGCTCGGCCAGGGCTGGCGCACGGCGCTGCCGATGGCGGTCGGCGTCGCGTTTGGCGACTTCACGGCGATGACGCTGTCGATGCTGGGCATCGGCGCGCTGCTGGCGGCGTCGGCCACCGTGTTCACGGTGCTGAAGGTGATCGGCGCCGGCTATCTGATCTATCTCGGCGTAAAGCTGTTTCGCGCCGGTGGCACGCTCAGGGCCGAGCCGCGCCTGGATGCGGTGTCGTCGGCCAAGATGATGGCGCATGCCTGGCTGGTCACCGCGCTCAACCCGAAAAGCATCACCTTCTTCGTCGCCTTCCTGCCGCAGTTCCTCGACCGGCATGGCGATTTCTGGACGCAGATGCTGATCTTCGAAACCACCTTCCTGGCGCTCGCCTTCGCCAATGCCTTCGGCTATGCCCTGATCGCCGCAAGGGCGCGCAACGTGGTGCGCAATCCCCGGGCGATCCGTATCTTCAACCGCACCGGCGGCACGCTGCTGGTCGGCGCCGGCATCGCCACGGTGGCGATGCGCTCGGGCAATTGAGGACATGACATGGCAGTCAGGGACGCATTCGGCCTGACTTTTTCGGGCGCGACCGAAGCCGGGTTCACGCCCTACAGCCAAGCTGTCCGCGAACTGCAATGCTTCATCGGCGATCCGGTCGGCTCGGTCGACCGAGCCATCGCCGAGGATCCCGGCTTCGTCATGGCGCATGTGTTCAAGGGCTATCTCTTCGGCCTCGCCACCGAGCGCGAGGCGACTGCTGTGGCCAGGACATGCCACGAGGCGGCGCTGCCGCTTGCCGCGACGACGCGTGAGCAGGCGCACGTCGCAGCACTTGGCCATCTTGCCGCAGGACATTGGCATGAAGCCGCCCGTCTGCTCGAGGATATCGCCATCGAGTTTCCGCTCGACGCGCTGGCGCTGCAGACCGGGCACCAGATCGATTTCTTCACCGGCAACGCCCGCATGCTGCGCGACCGCATCGGCCGCGCGCTGCCGTCGTGGCAGAACGGCATGCCCGGCTATCACGCCATACTCGGCATGCAGGCGTTCGGGCTGGAGGAAATGGGCGACTTTGCGCGCGCCGAAAAGCTGGGCCGCGCGGCAGTCGACATCGAGCCGCGCGACGGCTGGGCGCAGCACGCCGTCGCGCATGTCATGGAGATGCAGAGCCGGCAAAAGGACGGCATCGCTTGGATGCGCGCCAACCCCGAAGCGTGGACGCAAGAGAGCTTCCTGCAAGTGCACAATTGGTGGCATCTGGCGCTGTTCCACTACGATCTCGGCGAGACCGACCAGGTGCTGGCGCTTTATGATGGGCCGATCTACGGCGAGCGCTCGACGCTGGCGCTCAACATGGTCGACGCCTCGGCGATCCTGTGGCGATTGCATCTCGGCGGCGGCGATGTCGGCGACCGCTGGGCGGCAATCGCCGCCAACTGGGCCAAGGCAAGCGCCGGCAACTATGCCTTCAACGATGTCCACGCGATGATGGCCTTCGTCGGCGCCGGCCTCGAAGCGCCGGCTCGCACCTTGCTCGAGGCGCAGCGCGAGGCTATGCGCGGCAACGACGACAACGCCGCCTTCACCCGGGACGTCGGCCATCCCCTGACGCTCGCCATCAAGGCATTCGGCGACGGCAATTATGCCGAGACGGTGCGCCTGATCCGGCCAATCCGGGCGATCGCCCACCGCTTCGGCGGCAGCCACGCGCAACGCGACGTCATCGACCTGACGCTGGTCGAGGCGGCGTTGCGTTCCGGCGACCATGCGCTGGCAAGGGCGCTTGCTGCGGAACGAGCGCTGGCGCGGCCGGACAGTCCGCTGTCGGCACTGTTCTCGCGGCGGGCGGACGATTCGCCGGAGAATTGACCGGAGGCGGTTCTTGTCTTAAAAACTGCCAAGTCAGATTTTTTCGAGATCCGAAAAAATTAATGACATTGGGAGGACACCATGTATCTCGGCCTCGATCTGGGCACGTCGGGCGTCAAGGCGCTTTTGATCGATGCCGGGCAGACCGTCATCGGCTCCGGCCATGCTTCACTCGACGTGTCGCGGCCGCATCCCGGTTGGTCGGAGCAGAATCCCGCCGACTGGATCCGCGCCTGCGAGGAAGCGGTCGCCGAGCTCAAGGCATCGCATCCAGGGCAGCTCGCCGCCGTGAAGGGCATAGGCCTGTCCGGCCAAATGCATGGCGCCACCTTGCTCGACGCCGGCGACCAAGTGCTGCGCCCCTGCATCCTGTGGAACGATACGCGCAGCCATGCGGAGGCGGCCAAGCTCGACGCCGATCCGCGCTTTCGCAAGCTCACCGGCAACATCGTCTTCCCCGGTTTCACCGCGCCAAAGCTGGTCTGGGTGAAAAACAACGAGCCTGATATTTTCGCCAAGGTGGCAAAGGTCCTGCTGCCGAAGGATTTCCTGCGGCTCTGGCTTTCCGGCGAACACATTTCGGAAATGTCTGACTCGGCCGGCACATCCTGGCTCGATGTCGGCAAGCGAGGCTGGTCATCCGACCTGCTCACTGCCACGTCGCTTGATGAGAAGCAGATGCCATCGCTGGTCGAAGGCACTGAGAAGGCTGGCGCCTTGCGCAGCGAATTGGCCTCGAAATGGGGGATGCAGGCCGGCACCGCGATCGCCGGCGGCGCGGGCGACAATGCGGCCTCGGCCTGCGGCATGGGCACGGTCGCAGCCGGCCAGGCCTTCGTCTCGCTCGGCACGTCAGGCGTGCTGTTCGCCGCCAACGCGTCCTATCTGCCAAACCCGGAAAGCGCGGTGCACACGTTCTGCCACGCGCTGCCCGATACCTGGCACCAGATGGGTGTCATCCTGTCGGCAACCGATTCGCTCAACTGGCTGTCGGAGATATCAGGAAAAGGCGCCGGCGAGCTGACCGCCGAACTCGGCGATGCGCTGAAGGCGCCGACCGGCGTGTCCTTCCTGCCCTATCTCTCCGGCGAGCGCACGCCGCACAATGACTCGGCCATTCGCGGCTCTTTTACCGGGCTTGCACATGAAACCAGCCGCGCCGTGTTGACCCAGGCCGTGCTGGAGGGCGTGGCTTTCGCCTTCCGCGACAGTCTCGAAGCCTTGGCCAAGGCCGGCACGACGCTGACGCGGGTGACGGCGATCGGCGGCGGCTCGCGCTCGCGCTACTGGCTGACGGCCATCGCCACCGCGCTCGGCCTGCCCGTCGACGTTCCCGCCGACGGCGATTTCGGCGCTGCCTTCGGTGCAGCCCGGCTCGGCATGATCGCGGCGACAGGCGCCGATCCGCTCAGAGTGTGCACGGCGCCAGCCACCGATGCCACCATCGAACCGGTCGCCACACTGAGCAACGCCTATGCGGATGCTTATCAGCGCTACCGGGCGCTCTACCCGGCGATCAGTGCTGTAACCGCGTGAGCCGGCGCTTACCCCCCTCTGGCCTGCCGGCCATCTCCCCCTCAAGGGGGGAGATCGGCAGCGTCGACGGCTATGCCAGTCTTGCGAGATCGGTGATTGGCGAAGGCGGAAAAGCCAGCCAATCTCCCCCCTTGAGGGGGAGATGCCCGGCAGGGCAGAGGGGGGTGCTTGGCTCCCACTTTGCCGAGATTTCCTCACTGCGCCGGAACCTTGTCGAGAAAGCCGGTGACGCTTTTCAGGCGGCCATTCTCGATGACGCCGATGTCGGTGCCTTCGATGACGGAATCAGTGCCTTCCGGCCCGAGATTCCACGAAAAGCGGATCGTGTCGCCAAACCCGTCCGGCTTACCCTTAAGCGAGAACCGGAAGCCGGCAAAGCGCTGCTGCACGCCGTCGATCAGTGCGGCGACGCCATCATGGCCGTCGCCCTGCATGATCGGGTCGCGGTAGCTGACGTCCTCGGTGAAGGTCGCCTTGAGCAAGGCTTGCCGGCGAGCCGCATCACTCTCGTTCCAGGCGGTGATGTAGTTTTCGGCGATCGTGTTGAGGTCGGTCATGGTCTGTCTCCGTTGTTGAGTGGCTTTGACACGACCCTTTTCACCCAGCGCCAGCGCGAAACCAATTACGCCTGAGGTAATCAGGACAGAACCATGCGAGAGGACAGACAAACATGACCAGCGGCTTTTTCGGCGACATCAAGACGATCAAATACGAAGGACCGGATTCTACCAATCCGCTGGCCTACCGCTTCTACAACCCAGACGAGGTGGTCGCCGGCAAGCGGCTGGAGGACCATCTGCGCTTTGCCGTCGCCTACTGGCATTCGTTCGCCTGGCCGGGCGGCGATCCGTTCGGCGGCCAGACTTTTGACCGGCCATGGTTCGCCAAGGCCGGCGGCACCGACACGATGGAGTTGGCCAAGCTCAAGGCCGATGTCGCCTTCGAGATGTTTTCGCTGCTCGGCGCACCCTATTTCTGCTTCCACGATGCCGATGTGCGGCCGGAAGGCAGGGACTTTTCCGAGAGTGCCGCGCGCCTCGACGAGATCGCCGATTACTTCGCCGGCAAGATGAAGCAGACCGGCGTCAAGCTGCTTTGGGGCACGGCCAACCTGTTCTCCAACCGCCGCTTCATGTCGGGGGCCGCCACCAATCCCGACCCGGATGTCTTTGCCTATGCGGCAGCGACGGTAAAGCACTGCATCGACGTCACCAAGCGGCTGAAGGGCGAGAACTATGTGCTGTGGGGCGGCCGCGAAGGCTATGAGACGCTGCTCAACACTGACCTTGCCCGCGAGCAGGAACAGGCAGGCCGCTTCCTCAACCTGGTCGTCGACTACAAGCACCGCATCGGCTTCAAGGGCACCATTCTGATCGAGCCGAAGCCGCAAGAGCCGACAAAACACCAGTACGATTATGATGTCGCCACGGTCTATGGCTTCTTGAAACGCTTCGGACTGGAGAAGGAAGTCAAGGTCAACATCGAGCAGGGACATGCGATCCTGGCCGGCCATTCCTTCGAGCATGAGCTGGCGCTGGCCAATGCGCTCGGCATCTTCGGCTCGATCGACATGAACCGCAACGACTACCAGTCGGGCTGGGACACCGACCAGTTCCCCAATAATGTGCCGGAGATGGCGCTGGCCTATTACCAGGTCCTGTTGGCGGGTGGCTTCAAGAGCGGCGGCACCAATTTCGACGCCAAGCTGCGGCGCCAGTCGCTCGATCCGCAGGATCTGCTGATCGCCCATATCGGCGGCATGGACGCTTGCGCACGCGGCCTCAAGGCTGCCGCCAAGATGGTCGAGGACAAGGCGCTGTCGGGTCCTCTGGCCGAGCGCTATGCCGGCTGGAACTCTGCCGAGGCCAAGGCGATGCTTGCCGGCAAGCGGACGCTGGAGGAGATCGCCGAGCGCGTCGTCAAGAAGAAGATCGAGCCGCAGCCCAAATCCGGCCGCCAGGAACTGCTCGAGAATATCGTCAACCGCTACGTCTGAGGTGTCGCGCCGGCGGGTCTCCTAACCGACCCGCCGGCCCGGAACAGCTTTGCGCGAGGGCGGAACCGGCGACAAGGTTTTGCCTCGCACGCCCCTCAATCGCCTCGCTCTTGCCTTCAAACAGCCGTCACGAATCTCGTATAGTGTGGTTCGTGGCGGGAACAGAAAGAAGGAGGCGAAACGATATGCAGCACGAACGCGAAATCGACGCCCTGCTCTCATCTGGCGAGGCCGGATCGATCATCGACCGGCTGATGGCGCTGCCGCATCCGAAGCATGGTGCGCGCAGTGCAAACGAATGGGATCGCGCGGTCGCCAGCCGCTTCGAGACCCACCTTGCGAGACAGATGCGCTCGCAGATCGACGGCAACAGCGACCGCCAGGACGCTGCCTAATCCCCCATTATCTCTGACGCAGCCTGACCGGCGCTTCGCCGAAAGCTCTTGAAAACGCCCTGGAAAATGCCGCGGCGGACGAGAATCCTGTCCGCCCGGCAATATCGGCCATGGCCACGCGCGTGTCGACCACCAGCCGGCGCGCGGCACCCAGCCGCAGCCTGAGATAATAGGCGCCCGGCGTTTCGCCGATCGATTTGCGAAAAATGCTTTCCAAGGTTCCCGCAGTCACCCCGGCGCGCTTTGCCACCGCGGCAATGGTCAAAGGCTGGTCGACATGGGTTTCCATCAGCCGGATGGCTTGCGCCAGCCGCGGATCGTAGCCGTCGAGGCGGCCGAGCGAGACCAGCGGCTGCGCATCGGTCGCCGCCCGCGCCTGGTCGTAGATGAAGACACTTGCCACATCGAGCGCGACGGCCATGCCGAGCCGCGTGCGAATCAGATGCAGCATCAGATCGAAGGTCGGCGAGGCGCCGCCGGAGGTGAAGACCGGCCCGTCGATGACGTAGCGGTCCGGGCGTACATCGATGCCGGGAAAAGCCGACGAGAAATCCTCCATGTCCTCCCAGTGGGTGGTGGCGCTGCGCCCTTCCAGCAAGCCCGCGCGGGCAACCAGCCACGTACCGGCCTCGACACCGCCGCAGGCGCGCGCGGCGCGCGCCGCACGGCGCAGGCCGGAAAGCAGAGCTGATGTGGCATAGTTCTGCGTGCCGAAGCCGGCGACCACAACAAGCATATCGGTTGTGTCCGCTGCATCGAAGCGGCCGCTGACCGCAACCGGCAGGCCGCATGTTGTGAGCGGCGCTTCGCCGGTCACCGAAACCAGCCTGAAATCGAACAGCGTCTCGCCGGCAATACGGTTGGCGGCGCGCAGCGGATCGACGGCCGATGCAACGCACATGATCGACGAGCCGGAAAACACCAGCAACGTCACCTTGAGCGGCGCGCGCTCAGCGCGAAAGATCGACGGCTTTTCGCTTTTTATCATATGGCCTTCGTAAAACGCAAAACAGTTTCCGGCAAGTCAGGCATTGTTGCCATCTGCTCGATTGGGCCCATGTTTGATTGGGCCATGTTTGATCGGAACCGTCTGTGCTGATTGGGAGAAAAGTCCATGCCGCTTGCGATGAACCGTGAGGTTTTCATTACCTGTGCCGTGACCGGGTCCGGCAGCTCGCAGGACCGCAGCCCGCATGTGCCGCGTTCGCCCAAGCAGATCGCCGATTCGGCCATCGATGCGGCAAAGGCGGGTGCGGCGATCGTGCACTGCCATGTGCGTGATCCCGAAACCGGCAAGCCTAGGCGTGACGTGCATCTCTACCGCGAAGTGACCGAGCGCATCCGCGCGGCAGACGTCGACGTGGTGCTGAACCTGACCGCCGGAATGGGCGGCGACATGGTGTTCGGCTCGCCGGAAAACCCGCTGCCGCTGAACGAAAAAGCCACCGATATGGGCGGCGCCACCAACCGCGTGGAACACGTGCGCCAGTGCCTGCCGGAAATCTGCACGCTCGACTGCGGCACCATGAATTTCGCCGAGGCCGACTACGTGATGACCAACACGCCCGGCATGCTGCGCACCATGGGCGGCATGATGACGGCGCTCGGCGTCAAGCCGGAGATCGAGGCCTTCGACACCGGCCATCTGTGGTTTGCCAAGCAATTGGTCGAGGAAAAGGTGCTGGATCCGGATGCTCTCGTGCAATTGTGCATGGGCGTGCCATGGGGCGCGCCGGATGATCTCAACACCTTCATGGCCATGGTCAACAACGTGCCGTCGAGCTGGACCTGGTCGGCCTTTTCCATCGGCCGCAACCAGATGGCCTATGCCGCCGCCGCGGTGCTGGCCGGCGGCAATGTCCGCGTCGGGCTCGAGGACAATCTCTGGCTCGACAAGGGCGTGCTGGCCACCAACGCGCAGCTGGTCGAGCGGGCGGTCAGCATCGTGTCGAACATGGGCGCGAGGGTCATCGGCCCGGATGAGGTGCGCAAGAAGCTCAACCTGACGAAGCGCGCGCCGCTTTGAAGGGAATCGGTAGGGAGGAGCCGCCGATGAAGACCGTGAAATTCACCGCCATGAAGGACGGCGACCGCGAGGATTACGCCTTCCTCACCGAGCACGAGATCGACTATGCGGCGAAGACCGGCGAGCGGCTGCTTGACGCGCTTGTCCAGCTCGACGAGGGGCTGTCCGGCTACAAGATCACCCGGCTTGGCCATTCGCTGCAAGCGGCGACGCGCGCATGGCGCGACGGCGCCGATACCGACTGGATCGCCTGCGCGCTGCTGCACGACATCGGCGACATCTACGCACCCTACAATCACGACGAATATGCGGCTTCGATCCTAAAACCTTTCGTGCGCGAGCAGTGCACCTGGGTGGTGGAAAAGCACGGCGACTTCCAGCGCCTCTATTACGCCCACCATCTCGGCGGCAATCCGCATGCGCGCGACCGGTTCGCCGGCCATCATTATTTCGACGACTGCGATGAGTTTTGCGAGGGCTGGGACCAGTCGAGCTTCGATCCGGACTACGAGACGCTACCGATCGACTTCTTCCGGCCCTTCGTGCTCGAAGTGTTTGCGCGCAAGGCCTATGACCCCACCGTGATCCGCGCCGGCGAGCGCGTGCCTCTCATCGATTCCAAAGTAGCCAGGACAAGAACCGGAGCCTCCGCATGAGCATCATCAACAAGGCGGCCGCCATCGGTGGCGGCGTCATCGGCGCCGGTTGGGTGGCACGGCTGCTCTTGAACGGCATCGACGTGTCGATTTTCGATCCGGACCCCGAAGCCACACGCAAGGTCGGCGAAGTGATGAAAGGCGCACGCCGCGCCTACAAGCAGATGCTGCCCGGCGGCCTGCCAAAAGAGGGCAAACTGACCTTTGCCAAGACGATCGCCGATGCCGTCGCCGATGCCGATTTCATCCAGGAAAGCGTGCCGGAACGGCTCGACCTGAAGCACCGCGTGCTGGCCGAGATCGACCTTTATGCGCCGGCTAACGCCATTGTCGGTTCGTCGACCTCCGGCATCAAGCCGACCGACATGCAGGTGGCGATGAAGAAGCATCCGGAGCGGCTGGTCGTCGGCCATCCGTTCAACCCGGTCTATCTCTTGCCGCTGGTCGAGATCGTCGGCGGCCAACAGACCTTTCCCGAGGCGATCGAGGTCGCCAAGGAGATGTACGCCTCGATCGGCATGAAGCCGGTGGTGATCCGCAAAGAGATCGAGGCTTTCGTCGGCGACCGCCTGCTGGAGGCGGCATGGCGCGAGGCGCTGTGGCTGATCAAGGACGGCATCTGCACGGTCGAGGAGCTCGATGACATCATGCGCTATGGCTTCGGCCTGCGCTGGGCGCAGATGGGCATGTTCCAGGTCTATCGCGTCGCCGGCGGCGAGGCCGGCATGCGCCATTTCATGGCGCAGTTCGGGCCGTGCCTGAAATGGCCTTGGACCAAGCTGATGGATGTGCCGGAATTCAACGACGAGCTGGTCGACCTGATCGCCACGCAGTCGGACGATCAGGCGCATGGCCTGTCGATCCGCGAGCTTGAAAAGATCCGCGACGACAATCTGGTCGCGATCATGGAGGCGTTGTCGAAGCAGAACAAAGGCAAGGGCTGGGGCGCCGGCGCTTTGCACAAGGACTATACCAAGCAGCTCGCCAAGCTTGCGGCGAAGAAGCCCGCCTCTTCCAAGGCAGCCGATAAGGCCAAGGCAACCAAGCCGGTGAAGGCCAAAGCTGAAAAGCCGAAGAAAAAGAAGAAGGGCTGAGACCATGGATTTTGGTCTTTCGGAAGAACAGAAACTCATCGTCGAGACGACGCGCGCCTTCGTCGAGAACGAGCTCTACCCGCATGAGCGCGAGGTCGAGCGCACCGGCGTGCTGCGCCGCGAGCTGATCGAGGAGATCAAGGCCAAGGCGATCGAAGCCGGGCTCTATGCCGCCAACATGCCGGCGGATGTCGGCGGCGCCGGCCTCGATACGGTGACCTGGCTGCTCTACGAAAAGGAGCTCGGCCGCGCCAATTACGCGCTGCATTGGACCTGCGTGGCGCGGCCCTCCAACATCCTCTTGGCCGGCACGCCAGAGCAGCGCGAGAAATACCTTTATCCCTGCATTCGCGGCGAGAAATGGGACTGCCTGGCGATGACCGAGCCGGGTGCCGGCTCCGACCTGCGCGGCATGAAGGCGACCGCCGTCCAGGACGGCGACGACTGGGTGCTGAACGGCACCAAGCATTTCATCAGCCATGCCGACCTCGCCGACTTCGCTATCGTCTTCATGGCCTCGGGAGAGGAAGAAACTTCGCGTGGAAAACGCAAGAAGATCACCGCCTTCTTCGTCGACAAGGGCACCAAGGGTTTTACGGTGCGCGACGGCTACCGCAACGTCTCGCACCGCGGCTACACCAACGCCATACTCGAATTCGACGATTGCCGGCTGCCCGGAGCCCAGGTGCTCGGCGAAGTCCACAAGGGCTTCGACGTTGCCAATTCGTGGCTTGGCGCAACCCGCCTGCAGGTCGGCGCGACTTGTCTCGGCCGGGCCGAGCGGGCGCTTGGCCATGCCATCGAATACGCCGCGCAGCGCCAGCAGTTCGGCCAGCCGATCGGCAAGTTCCAGGGCGTGTCGTTCAAACTCGCCGACATGGCGACCGAGTTGAAAGCCGCCGACCTGATGGTGTTCGAAGCCGGCTGGAAATACGATCAGGGCACCGTCACTGATCAGGACATGGCCATGGCCAAGCTGAAGGCCACCGAAATGCTCGCCTTCGTCGCCGACGAGGCGATCCAGATCCACGGCGGCATGGGCCTGATGGACGATTTGCCGCTGGAACGCATCTGGCGTGACGCGCGCGTCGAGCGCATCTGGGAAGGCACGTCGGAAATCCAGCGCCACATTATTTCGCGGGCGCTGCTGCGCCCGTTCGGGGGCTGATCGATGCACAGACTTGAACGTCTCCTGCGTCCACGCTCCATTGCCGTCTTCGGCGGCGCGCAGGCGGCTGCCGTCGTCGCGCAATCGATCAAGATGGGTTTTGCCGGCGATATCTGGCCGGTTCACCCGACCAAGCACGAGGTCGCCGGGCGCAAAGCCTATCGTTCCGTGGCCGATCTGCCCGGCGCCCCCGACGCTGCCTTTGTCGGCGTCAACCGGCATTTGACCATCGAGGTGGTCAAGGCGCTGGCCGAGCGCGGTGCCGGCGGCGCCGTCTGCTTTGCCGCCGGCTTTCTCGAAACCGAGGCCTATGATGAGGACGGCGAACGGCTGCAGGCCGAACTGGTCGCAGCGGCGGGCCGGATGCCGATCATCGGGCCGAACTGCTATGGCCTGATCAACTATGCCGATGGCGCGCTTCTATGGCCCGACCAGCACGGCGGCATCAGGCTGGCCGAGGGCGGCCGCGGCGTCGCCATCATCACCCAATCGTCGAACATCGCCATCAACATGACGATGCAGAAGCGCGGCCTGCCGATCGCCTTTCTTATGACCGCCGGCAACCAGGCGCAGACCGGCCTCTCCGAAATGGCGCTTGGCCTAATCGAGGACGACCGCGTCACTTCGCTCGGCCTGCACATCGAGGCCTTCGATTCGGTAGCCGGCTTCGAAAGGCTAGCCGCGCGGGCGCGTGAGTTGAGAAAACCGATCATCGCCATGAAGGTCGGCCGCTCCGAGCAGGCGCGGCAAGCGACGGTCACGCATACCGCATCGTTGGCCGGCTCCGATGCAGCTTCCGGCGCCTTCCTGAGGCGACTCGGCATCGCCCGCGTTGATTCCATCCCTGCCTTCATCGAGGCACTCAAGCTCTTGCACGTCACCGGCCCCCTGCCCGGCTACCGGCTGTCGTCGATGAGCTGTTCGGGCGGCGAGGCATCGGTCATGGCCGACAGCGCCGAAGGCCGCTGGGTGAACTTCCCGGCGCTGACCGCCGAGCACCGTGCGCACGTCAAATCGACGCTCGGGCCGCTGGTTGCAGTGGCCAACCCGCTCGACTACCACACCTTCATCTGGAACAACGAGCCGGCGATGACCGCCACCTTCACCGCCATGGTGTCGGGCGGCTTCGACCTCAACATGCTGGTGCTCGACTTCCCGCGTCCCGACCGTTGCTCGGACACCGACTGGTGGGCGACGCTACGTGCCTTCGAATCGGCGCTGAAGACCAACAAGGCGCGGGGCGCGATCGTCTCGTCGCTGCCGGAGAACCTGCCCGAGGAATACACCGCCGGACTGATGGCGCGCGGCATGGTGCCGTTGTTCGGCATTTCCGAGGCCATGGACGCCGCCCAGGCGGCAGCCTTTATCGGCTGGGCCTGGCGCGAGCCGCAGGCGCAGCCGATCGACACCTCCGCTTCCGGTGCACCGAGTGGCGACCATGTCACACCTGATGAGGCCGAGGCGAAAGCACGGCTGATCGAGGCCGGGCTTCCCGTGCCCAGGGGCGAACGCGCCGGCAACGCCGTCGAGGCGGTGATCTCGTCGATGGCGCTCGGCTTTCCGGTAGCGCTGAAGGCATTGGGCGTCACCCACAAATCCGAGCTTGGCGCGGTGCGGCTCAACCTCAGGGATGCCGAATCCGTCAGCACCGCCGCCCATGATCTCGATCCGCTCGGCACCGGCCTCTATGTCGAGCG
Organism: Mesorhizobium sp. M6A.T.Ce.TU.002.03.1.1; assembly: GCF_003997275.1. Lineage (NCBI taxonomy): Bacteria > Pseudomonadati > Pseudomonadota > Alphaproteobacteria > Hyphomicrobiales > Phyllobacteriaceae > Mesorhizobium > Mesorhizobium sp. M6A.T.Ce.TU.002.03.1.1. The sequence continues at coordinate 31,838 of NZ_RZTI01000035.1, read as the reverse complement.
CATGGTGCGCGACGGCGTCGCCGAGCTGCTCGTCGGCTTCACCCGCGACCCGATGTTCGGCGCGGTGATGACGCTCGGCACCGGTGGCGTGCTGGTCGAGCTGTTGCGCGACAGCGTCACGCTGATGCTGCCGGCGACACGCGACGACATCGAGGCGGCCCTGCGCGGGCTCAAATTGTTCCCGCTGCTCGAAGGCTATCGCGGTCGGCCGAAGGCCGATGTCGCGGCGGCCATCGATGCAATATCAGGCATCGCCGCCTTCGTGCAGGAAAATGCCGGCGAGATCGAGGAACTCGACATCAATCCGCTGATTGTCTGCGCGCACGGCAAAGGCGCCTGGATCGCCGACGCGCTGCTGGTGCTTGGAGAGAAAAAGAATGTCTGACGTCATTTCAACGCGCCGCGAGGGCACGATCCTCGAAGTCACGCTCGACCGGCCCAAGGCCAATGCCATCGATCTGAAGACCTCGCGGCTGATGGGCGAGACGTTCAAGGCGTTCCGCGACGATCCGGATCTGCGGGTCGCCATCGTCAGGACTGCCGGCGACAAGTTCTTCTGCGCCGGCTGGGACCTGAAGGCTGCGGCCGGCGGCGATGCGGTCGACGGCGACTATGGCGTCGGCGGGTTTGGCGGGCTGCAGGAGTTGCGCGACCTCAACAAGCCGGTCATCGCCTGCGTCAACGGCATGGCGGTCGGCGGCGGCTTCGAGCTGGCGCTGTCCTGCGACCTCATCTACGCGTCCGATCATTCCTCCTTCGCGCTGCCCGAGATCCGCGCCGGCACGCTTGCGGATGCGGCGACGATCAAGCTGCCGAAGCGCATCCCCTATCATGTCGCCATGGATCTTTTGCTCACCGGCCGCTGGATGGATGTCGCAGAGGCGCATCGCTGGGGCCTGGTCAATGAGGTGCTGCCCAGGGACAGGCTCGAGGACCGCGTCTGGGAGATCGCACGACTGCTGGCCGGCGGTCCGCCGCTGGTCTTCGCCGCGATCAAGGAGACGGCCCGGGTCGCCGAATCGCTCACCTTCCAGGACGCGATGAACCGGGTGACGCGCAGGCAGCTGCCGACCGTCGATGTCCTCTACGGTTCGGAGGACAACATGGAAGGTTTTCGTGCCTTTGCGGAGAAGCGCCAGCCTGTGTGGAAGGGACGATAACGTCGGAGATGATGGCGCGAGGCACCCCCCTCTGCCCTTCCGGGCATCTCCCCCTCAAGGGGGGAGATCGGATGTCGCGAAGGCTTTCGTCAATCTTCTATGTCGCAGGGAAAGCGCCGAGCCCGAAGCTGCCAATCTCCCCCCTTGAGGGGGAGATGCCCGGCAGGGCAGAGGGGGGTGCCTGGGCGCCGTCGTCGCAGGTTGGTCTCCTCTCATGACCGACTACAATAAGCTGATCGACGCCGAGACCTGGGCCTTCATCGAGCGGACCAATTCCTACTATCCGCCTGACACGATCGACTACACGATCGATCAGCAACGTGAAATCTACGACCGCATGTGCCGCGAGTTCTTTGCCGGCTACCCAGACAATGTCACGGCGGAGACCACCGCCATTGCCACGCCCTCGCATCCCATCCCGATCCGCATCTACCTGACGCCGGCGCCGGAAGCGGCGACGATGGTGCTCTATTTCCATGGCGGCGGTTTTATCCTCGGCGGGCTCGACAGCCATGACGACGTCTGTGCCGAGCTTTGCAGCCGCACCGGCTTTGAAGTGGTTTCGGTCGACTATCGGCTAGCGCCGGAACATCTTCATCCGGCTGCCTTCGACGATGCCATCAGCGCCTTCGAATGGGCGGCGACAACTTATAAGCGCGCGATCCTGCTTTGCGGCGACAGCGCCGGCGGCAATCTCTGCGCCTCCGTCAGCCACGCGACACGCGGCCATGCGCGAAGGCCGATCGGCCAGGTGCTGATCTATCCCGGTCTTGGCGGCGACCGCTCGCAAGGGTCCTACGTGGCCCATGCCGAAGCGCCGTTGCTGACGGTGCGCGACCTCGATTTCTACACGAATATCAGGACTGGCGGCGAGGGCCGCACCGGCGATCTCACTCTGTCGCCGCTGGCCGACGCCGATTTTGCCAATCTGCCGCCGACCGTGCTGATCACCGCGCAATGCGACCCGTTGTCGTCAGACGGCGAGGCCTATCGCGACCGCATCGTCGCGGCAGAGGGACACGCCTACTGGTTGGAGGAGCCGGGTCTGGTGCATGGCTATCTCAGAGCCAGGCATACGGTCGGCCGCGCCCGTTCGAGCTTCACCCGCATCGTCGACGCTGTGTCGGTTCTGGGACGCGGCGAATGGATCTGGTGAGGGTTCTACCCCACCGCCCGCGCGGCAGCCCGGCCGGCGCTGCGCCCGGAAAAAACGCAGCCCCCGAGAAACGTGCCTTCCAGCGCTGCATAGCCATGCATGCCGCCGCCGCCGAAACCGGCGGCTTCTCCGACGGCATAGAGCCCCTCGATCGGCTGGCCCTCGGCATCCAGCACGCGGCTGCCGAGATCGGTCTGCAAGCCGCCCAGCGTCTTGCGGGTCAATATGTTGAGCCTGACCGCGATCAGCGGGCCATTGGCAGGATCTAGCATCTTGTGCGGCCTGGCCGTGCGGATCAGCCGGTCGCCGAGATAGGCGCGAGCGCCGCGCAGGGCGGTGATCTGCATGTCCTTGGAGAACGGATTGTCGAGCTGCCGGTCACGGGCGCGGATTTCGCGCTCGACCTGGCGAAGCTCAAGCAGCGGCTCGCCACCGACAAGCGCGTTCATGCGGGCGACCAGCGCCGGCAAATCAGGCTCGACGATGAAATCCTCGCCCTTCTCCATGAATGCTTTCACCGGACCGGGAACGCCTGATGTGGCGCGGCCGAGCACCTGGCGCCAGCTCTTTCCGGTGAGATCGGGGTTCTGTTCGGAGCCCGAGAGCGCGAACTCCTTCTGAATGATTTTTTGGGTCAGGATGAACCAGGAATAGTCGAAGCCGGTGCCCATGATGTGGCTGAGCGTGCCCAGCGTGTCGAAGCCGGGATAGAGCGGCACCGGCAGGCGCTTGCCGCGGGCGTCGAGCCACAGCGATGACGGACCGGGCAGGATGCGGATGGCATGGTCGGTCCAGAGCGGCGCCCAGTTCTTGATGCCTTCGACATAGTGCCACATGCGGTCGCGGTTGATGATGCTGCCGCCGGCCGCCTCCGTGATGGCCAGCATGCGGCCGTCGACATGGTCAGGAACACCGCTGATCATGCGGCTGGGCGGCGTGCCCAGCCGCTGCGGCCAGTTTTTCCGGACAAGCTCGGGATTGCCGCCGATGCCGCCGGAAGCGACGATGACCGCTTGCGCCTTCAGCTCGAAATCGCCGGCGATGTCGCGCGAACTCTTGCGGCCGCGCTCGACGTCGCTCGGCGCCAACATGTCGCCGCGTACGCCGTCGACGACGCCGCCCGTCCTTGTCAGTTCATTGACGCGGTGGCGGAATCTGAAGCGTATCAGCCCGTGCTTCTCGGCCTCGCGCACGCGCTGAACGAACGGCTCGAGCACGCCGGGCCCGGTACCCCAGGTGACGTGGAAGCGGGGCACTGAATTGCCGTGGCCGACGGCGTTGCCGCCGCCGCGCTCCGCCCAGCCGACCACGGGAAAGAACTTTATGCCGCGCTGCATGAGCCAGGAGCGCTTTTCGCCGGCGGCGAAGCCGACATAGGCTTCGGCCCATCGGCGCGGCCAGAGATCTTCCGCACGGTCGAAGGCGGCGGTGCCCAGCCAATCCTCGAGCGCCAGATCATGCGAATCGCGGATGCGCATGCGCCGCTGTTCGGGCGAACCGACGAGGAAGATGCCGCCAAGTGACCAGAACGCCTGGCCGCCGAGCGACTGTTCCGGTTCCTGGTCGACGACGATGATCTTCTTGCCAGCCTCGACCAGTTCCGCCGCGGCGACGAGGCCGGCAAGGCCGGCGCCGACAATGATCACATCGGCATCGTCAGCCATTTTCTCCTCCCCGGCTTGACGAAATTGTCAGACCGTCTCCCAGCCTTCCTTCTCGCCGGCGCGGAAGATGGCGTCGATGACCTTCTGGTTGAGCACGGACTCTTCCAGCGTGAAGACGCGCTCCGTGCCGCCCTGTGCTGCCCGCGCGAAGGCCTCGACCTCCAGCCGGTACTGCTGCATGCCGGGGAAGCGGAACACTTGCGCCTCGCTGTGTTTCTGGTTGTGCAGCTCGATGCGATGATGATCGTAGATACCGGCGTTGAACGGCGAAAGCACCTCGATGAAGCCCTTCTCGCCGTGGAACACCATCACCTGCCGCGCCGCCATCTGCGTCGACAGATAGAACGACAGTTCGAAGTCGCCGAAATCGGCGCGGATCGAGGAGTAGATGTCGGTGCCGAACGTCTTGTCGCGCTCGATCGTCGCCTGGACGCGCAGCGGCTCCTTGCCCGTCGAAAAGCGCGTCGACACCGTCGGGTAGACGCCGATGTCGGGCAGCGCGCCGCCGCCGAGGTCGAGCTGGTTGCGCATGTTCTTGGGATCGACATTGTAGTAGGAGAACGCGCCCTGGACATGGCGCAGCCGGCCGATGGCGCCATTGGCGATCAGTTCGCGCACCTTGATCCATTGCGGGTGGTAGACGACCATGAAGGCTTCGCAGACCAGCACGTTTTTGGCATCGCGCAGCTTGATCAGCGGCGGAATGTCCCTGGCATCGAGCGCCAGCGGCTTTTCGACCAGAACATGCTTGCCGGCTTGAATGGCCTTCGCAGTCCATTCGACATGCTGCGCGGTAGGCAGCGGGATGTAGACGCCGTCGATGTCCTTGGATGCGAGCAGCTCGTCATAGGAGCCGAAGGCATGGGGCGCGCCGAAACGGTCGGCCAGGGCACGGGCTTTCGACAGGTCGCGGCTGGCGATCGCCGACAGCACGCCGTTCTCCGCCTCGACCATTGCGGGCAAAAGATGCTCACGGCCGATCTTGGCCGTCGACAAAACACCCCATCGGAACATCAGGCTTCTCCCTCTCGATTGCAGGACTGGAGGTTTGCCCTAATTCAGGAGAAAAGCCAATCAGACACTGGCTCGTCGATCCGCACTTTCGTCATCCTCGGGCTTGACCCGAGGATCCATGCCGCGACATCGCCGAGGAATGCGACGAAACAGAATTCTGAACCGTTGCAACGCTTTGATGTCCCGGCATGGATCCTGGGGTCTGCGCCGCGTCGCTTCGCTCCTTGCTCCGCCCCAGGATGACGAAGTGAGAGGTGTCTCTGCCAATCGCGAAAGTGAAGCTAGCTCCGCTTGCCGGTCAGTGTCATGTCGAAGTGGACGACGTTCGAATAGATCGGCGTGCCGACGTCCATGCCGTAGCGCGACCGCAGCACCTTGCCGGTGACATGGAATTTTATCGTGCCCGCCTTGAGGCCGCTAAGCTCGGCAGTGAACTTTTCCGGAAAAGTCTTGCCGCGCGCCGTCAGCCGGCCGGTGACAAGGGCTGACGTCTCGCCGGTGCGTTTCACGCTGGTCGAGCGGAACTGGATTTCCGGGTTGTTGGCGGCGTCGAACACCGCGTCGGAGCGAAGGAAGGCGTCGATGCGGCTCTGGCCGGTGCCGACGCTTTCGGGAAAGATGGTGATATTGACACGCGAGCGCCCGACATCGCTGTTGTCGATGCGGATGCTGCCCTTGAAACGGGCAAAGGCGCCGTCGAATCCGCCGCCACCGAGCTTGCCGATCGAGAAGCGAATGCTCGAACCGGCCGGGCTGATCGTGTAGCTGCCGGCGGCATCACCAAGGGTGACCGCCGCGAAAACAGGCATGGCAAGACAAGTGGCGACCGCCGCAAATCCGAGGATGCGCGCATACATGGATTTGATCCTTTTCTTGCAGGCAACGCGTTCTCCGCGCCTCACCCCGTGAACGAATGAACCGCTAGCTCTATTCCGCCTCGTGATTTGACGAAGGCCGGACCATGCGCGTCAGCACCGCGTCCTTCAGCCAGAAATGATGGCGCAGCGCCGCGGCGATATGCAGGGCGACAAGTCCGATGCCAGCATAAGCAAGATACCAATGCGTTGAGATCCAGAAGCTTTCCGCCGTGTCCGATTCCACGAGTGGCAGGTCCGGCATGACGAACAGGTTGAACGGCACGCTCGGTATCTCCAGCATCGACACTGATACCAGCGCCCAGCCGGACAGAGGCAGCGCAAGCTGAAACGCGTAGAGCGCGAAATGAACGAGCGCCGCCGCCCGGCGCTCGAAGCGTCCGACTGAGCGTGGCAGCGCCGGCACCGCATTGCCGAGCCGCCAGGCAATGCGCAGGATCACCAAGCCGAGCAGCAAGAAACCGAAAGATTTGTGCAGCTGGATCAGCTCGAAGGCGGTGCGCTGGCTGAACACCCGCATCATGACGAAGCCGAGCACGAACTGGCCGATGAAGATCGCGGCGATCAGCCAATGGAGGACGATCGCCGCCCAGCCATAGCGGGTGGTGTCGTTTGTGATCAATGCGGGCATGGGAAGTGAACGCCGGCGAGCCCGGCTTTCATCCGGCTATCTTGAAGAAATCGACAAAGGCCCTGAGCGCCGGCCGCATCTGGCGGCGGCTCGGATAGTAGACGAAAAAACCGTCGAAGGACGGGCACCAGTCCTCCAGCACGCGAATGAGTCGGCCGGTGGCCAACGCCTCGCGGACATAGTCCTCGAACAGGAAGGCAAGGCCGGCACCGTCGACTGCCGCATTGGCGACCAAATGATCCTCATCGAGGATCAGTGGCCCCTGCACCGCCATCTCGATCGCCTCGCCGTCCTTCTCGAACTCCCAGCGGTAGAGGATGCCGCTGGAGAAACGGAAACGGAGGCAACGATGACCTACGAGATCGTGCGGATGGCGCGGTCTGGGCATGGTCGCGAAATAGGATGGCGCGCCGACGACGGCGCCGCGAAGGTTTGGCCCGATGCGCACCGCGATCATGTCGCGCTGCAGGCTCTCACCGAGCCGTACGCCGGCGTCGAAGCCGCCTTCGACCACATCGGTGAAGCGATCCTCGATGACGATCTCCAGCACGACGTCCGGGTAGGCCGATGCAAAGGCGCCGAGCCGTGGCGTCAGCGCCAGATGGGCCGCGGTGCGCGGCACGGTGAGCCTGAGATTGCCGGCCGGCCGGTCGCGCGCCTCGACCGCCGATTCCAGTGCAAGGTCGATCTCCGACAGCGCAGGGCGCAGACGCTCCAGCAATTGCGCGCCCTCCTCCGTCGGGGCGACGCTGCGCGTGCTGCGCGCCAGCAGGCGAACGCCGAGCCGCGCTTCCAAGCTGGAAACTGCGTGGCTGACCGCCGATGGAGCGATGGCCAGCTCCCTGGCCGCACCGCGAAAGCTGCCGCATTGGGCGACGGTTGCCAACACGGCGAGTTGGGAAAGATAGGTTCGGTTCATTGATCTATTCTTTAGAACAACCCGTGCGAATGAGAGCCGATTATCGAACGCGATGCAAGACGCTATTTCCGTCGCATCACAACAAGGAGACGCGTGATGCAAACCCGCAAGCTTGGAAATGAACTTGACGTCTATCCGGTCGGCCTCGGCTGCATGGGGATGAGCTTCGTCTATGGCGGTCAGCCTGAGGCCGACGCGATCGCCACGCTGCGCCGCGCCGTGGAGATCGGCGTCAATTTCTTCGACACAGCCGAAGTCTATGGCCCCTACGAGAACGAGACCCTGCTCGGCAAAGCGTTGAAGCCGGTGCGCGATCAGGTGACGATCGCGACAAAATTCGGCTTCAAGATTCTTGAGGAAGGCAACGGCGTCGAGCGCATGGCTGGCGTCGACAGCCGTCCCGAACACGTCAAGGCGGTCGCCGAAGCCTCATTGAAGCGGCTGGGCGTCGAGGTGATCGATCTCTACTACCAGCATCGTGTCGATCCCAACGTGCCGATCGAGGATACGGTCGGCGCCATGGCCGAGCTGGTGCGCGAGGGCAAGGTGCGCGCGCTCGGCCTGTCGGAGGCTAGCGCGGCGACCATTCGCCGGGCGCATGCCGTGCATCCGATATCAGCCGTGCAGAGCGAATACTCGCTGTGGAGCCGCGATCCGGAAGAAGAGGTGTTTGCCGTCTGCCGCGAGCTCGGCATCGGCTTTGTCCCATACAGCCCGCTCGGCCGCGGCCTGCTGACCGGCACGATCGCCAAGCCCGAAGCCCTCGGCGCCGACGACTGGCGCCTCACCCTGCCGCGCTTCCAGGCCGACGCCATGGCCGCCAATGCGGCTGTAATCGCCACGCTGGAGACAATGGCGGCGGAGAAGGGCGTGACGCCGGCGCAACTGGCGCTCGCCTGGGTGCTGCATCAGGGCGATTTCATCGTGCCGATCCCTGGAGCGCGAAAAATCCGCCATCTGGAGCAGAACGCGGCAGCGGCACAGATCGCGCTGAGCCAAGCCGAGGTGGCGGCCATCGGCGACGCCCTTTCGCCGGAAAAGGTGGTCGGCAAGCGCTACACCGAAGCGGCGCTGGCGCTGGTCAACGGATAAACGGCGGGCTGGATGAAAATTCGAAGGGGGCCTTCGGCTTGGGCTATCGCTCCAGGCTTGAGTTCGCCCCCCCCTCATCCGGGGCGAGCCGCTTGTCTCGCCGCCGTCCAGCCTCGCGCGGCTCTTCCCTTCTCCCCTTGTGGGAGAAGGTGTCGCCGAAGGCGACGGATGAGGGGTGCTCCAGCTTGGCACCGCCGCACTCCGTCCAACACCCCTCATCCGTCTTGGCGCTGCGCGCCAATCCACCTTCTCCCACAAGGGGAGAAGGCAAAAGCCGGCGCGGCGCCCCTTCTTGTTTCCAAATTTATGCTCGCAGCACGCCGCCGGTCTGCTTGTGCACATTCTCGACGATGCGCTTTGCCAATGTCTCGAAATCCTCATCGGTCAGCGTTTTTTCGACCGGCTGGATCGACACCTCGATGGCGATCGATTTCTTGGCAGCACCGAGCGACGCCCCTTCGAACACGTCGAAGACCGAGACATTGGTGATCAGCTTCTTGTCGGCGGCAAGGGCGGCGCGGGTCAGCGTGGCGGCTTCGACCGATTTGTCGACGACAAAGGCGAAATCGCGCTTGACCGCCTGGAAGGCGGACAGCTCCAGCTTCGGCTTTGTCCGCGTCGGCTTAGCCTTCGGCTCGGGCACGGCGTCGACGAAAACCTCGAAGCCGCAAAGCGGGCCGGAGACATCCAGCCCCTCCAGCGTCTTCGGATGGAATTCGCCGAATGTCCCCAAAATGACTTTAGGCCCGAGCTTGATCGTGCCGGAACGGCCGGGATGATACCAGGCCGGCCCGCCGGCCTCGATCTGCAGCCGCTCGACCGGCGCGCCGCAGGCTTCGAGCGCGGCGATCGCGTCGGCCTTGGCGTCGAACACACCGACCGGACCCGAATTGCCGGCCCAATTGCGGCCGGAGCCGTCGAGCTTGGCGGTGCCGCGCCGCACGCCGGCGGCGACGCGCCGCTGCTGGTCGGCCGCATCGCCCTCATAGGTGCCCGACACCTCGAACAGCGCGACATCGCCGATGCCCTTGTCGGCATTGCGCTGGGCGGCGGCGATCAGGCCCGGCAGCAGCGACGGCCGCATGTCCGACATGTCGGCGGCGATCGGATTTGCGAGCTTGAGCGCCGTCTGGCCGCCGCCGAACAGTTCGGCATGTTTTGTCGGAATGAACGACCAGGTGACGGCCTCCATCATGCCGCGCACCGCCAGCGCCCGCTTGGCGGCGCGGGTGCGGATCTGCAGCACGGTCAGGATCTTGGCGTTGACGGCATCATGGGCGCCGAGCGGCTGCGGCGCGATATTGTCGACGCCATGGATGCGCATGACCTCTTCGACCAGGTCGGCCTTGCCGTCGACATCCGGCCGCCAGGACGGGACCGCCACATTGACGACATCGCCCGCGCCTTCCGGCTTGAAGCCGAGGCTGGTCAGGATGCCGAGGCTCTCGTCCCTCGGCACCTCGATGCCGGTCAGCCGCTTCACTTCCGACAGCGGGAAGGAAACGATCTTCTCGACATGGCCGGCATAGCCGACGACTTCGGTTTCGGTCGGCGTGCCGCCCAAGAAATCCAGCAGCAGTCTGGTCGCCAGCTCCACGCCGGGCACCATGAATTCAGGGTCGACGCCGCGCTCGAAGCGGTAGCGCGCGTCGCTGATGATGCCGAGCGTCCTGCCGGTGCGGGCGGTGGTGATCGGGTCCCAAAGTGCCGATTCGATCAGCACGTCAGTGGTGTTCTCGTCGCAGCCGGAATGCTCGCCGCCCATTATGCCGGCGATCGACTCGACGCCGTCCTGGTCTGCTATCACGCACATATCAGGCGTCAGCGTGTATTCGCGGCCGTCGAGCGCCAGCACCTTTTCGCCGTCGCGCGCACGGCGCACGACCAGGTTGCCGGCGACCTTGTTCGCGTCGAACACATGCAAGGGCCGGCCGCGGTCGAAGGTGACGTAATTGGTGATGTCGACCAGCGCGCTGATTGGCCTCAGACCAATGGCGATCAGCCTTTGCTGCAGCCATTTCGGCGACGGGCCGTTTTTCACACCGCGCACCAGGCGCAGCGCAAAACCGGGGCAGAGCTCCGGCGCCTCGATCGTCACCTTGACCGGCATCTCGCCCTTGCCGGGGATCGCCTCGACCGGCGCTGCCTTCAGCGTGCCGAGCCCGCTTGCCGCGAGATCCCTGGCAATGCCGTACACGCTGGTCGCATCCGGCCGGTTCGGCGTCAGGTTGATCTCAATCAGCGGATCGTCGAGATGCGCATAGGCGGCGTAGCTGGTGCCGACCGGCGCATCTTCGGGCAGATCGATGATGCCGTCATGCTCGTCAGAAAGCTCGAGCTCGCGCTCGGAGCACATCATGCCATGACTTTCGACGCCGCGGATCTTGCCGACCGTCAGCGTCACGTCGATGCCGGGAACATAGGTGCCGGGCGCTGCAAAGGCGCCGATCAGGCCCGCGCGGGCGTTCGGCGCTCCACAGACAACCTGCACCGGCGGCTTGCCGTCGCCGGTGTCGACGGTCAGCACGCGCAGCCGGTCGGCGTCGGGATGCTGCACCGCCGTCAGCACCTTGGCGATGACGAAGGGTTTCAGGCTCGCCTTGTCGTCGACATGCTCGACTTCGAGGCCGATCGAGGTCAGCCGCTCGACGATCTCGGCCAGCGAGGCGTCGGTCTCGAGATGATCCTTGAGCCAGGAGAGAGTGAATTTCATGACTGTGTTCCGTCTGGTCTTTGCCCGTCAGGCCTGGGCACGCTGGTCTTCAGATGGCGCGGCAAGTCGTCCGGCATGTGCACGAAGGGAAGCTGCTCGCGCACATGGGCGTGATGCGTCGGCTTGAAATAGGCCGGCACGTCCATGGCGCCGAGCATGAAATAGATGTGGTCAGCCAGCCGCTCGTCGACATAGGCGATCGGCGAGCCGCAGACACCGCAAAAGGAGCGCGTAACCGACCCGTTCTCGAACATCTTCAGCGCCTTGCCCGTAAAGGCGACCTGCTCGGTCGGGAACCCGACAAAGGCCGACACCGGCGCGCCGCTGGCCCGCCGGCAATCGCCGCAATGGCAATAGCTGACATGGTGCGGTTCGGCCGAAGCCTCGAACCGCACGGCGCCGCAGCGGCAGCCGCCGGTGTGGGCCGCTGTCATGCGCTCAAGCCTGCGAATAGCGTCGGCATGTCGAGCGGCCGGAAGCCGTAATGCGACAGCCAGCGCACATCGGCGTCGAAGAAGGCGCGCAGGTCCGGCATGCCGTATTTCAGCATGGCGATGCGATCGATGCCCATGCCCCAGGCAAAGCCCTGGTACTCGTCGGGATCGAGCCCGCCATATCTCAGCACATTGGGGTGAACCATGCCGCAGCCGAGGATCTCCATCCAGTCGGAGCCTTCGCCGAAGCGCACCTCGCCCGGCCGCGAACGGTCGCACTGGATGTCGACCTCCATGCTGGGTTCGGTGAACGGGAAGAAGGACGGCCGGAAGCGCATCTTGACCTGTGGCACCTCGAAGAAGGCCTTGCAGAACTCCTCCAGCACCCATTTCATGTTGGCGACATTGGCCGTCTTGTCGATCACCAGCCCCTCGACCTGATGGAACATCGGCGAATGGGTGGCATCGGAATCCTGCCGGTAGGTTTTTCCGGGAATGACGATGCGGATCGGCGGCTTCTGCACCTCCATGGTGCGGATCTGCACCGGCGAGGTGTGGGTGCGCAAAAGCTTGCGCTCGCCCCTCTCGTCCGGCTGGAAGAAGAAGGTGTCGTGCATCTCGCGCGCCGGATGCCCTTCCGGGAAGTTCAGCGCGGTGAAATTGTAGTAATCGGTCTCGATATCGGGACCTTCGGCTATGGCGAAACCGAGGTCACCGAAGATGGCGGCGATCTCGTCGCTGACCTGGCTGATCGGATGGATACGACCGCGCTCGGCCGGCGATTGCCGCACCGGCAGCGTCACATCGACCTTTTCCGCCGCGAGCCTGGCAGAGATCGCCACATCCTTCAGCTCGGCACGGCGCGCGGTAAGCGCCTCGGTGATGCGGTTCTTGAGGCCGTTGATAGCCGGGCCGTTTATCTGGCGCTCTTCTGCGCTCATCGAGCCGAGCGTCTTCAGCATTTCTGAGACCGAGCCCTTCTTGCCGAGCGCTGAAACACGCACGGCTTCGATCGCCTGCTCGTCGGTGGCCGACGCAATGTCGGTCATCAGGGAATTTTCGAGAGTTTCCATATCACTCATGTTTCAGACTCGATTGGAAGCAAAGAAAACCCGCGCCAGCCGTGCCAGCGCGGGTTCCCCAAAATCAGAATTGCGAATGCTTGGGAAGCGCTGGCTTAGGCGACAGCGCTTTCAAAAGCGTTCGGCGTGGTGTTCTTGAGGTATTCGAGCGCGACCTTCGCCTTAGCCACAAGTGCGGCAAATGCCTGCGGCTCGTGGATGGCCATATCCGACAGGATCTTGCGGTCGATCTCGATGCCGGCCTTGTTGAGGCCGTCGATGAAGCGGCCATAGGTCAGGCCATGCTCGTGGGTCGCGGCATTGATGCGCTGGATCCACAGAGCGCGGAACGAACGCTTGCGGTTCTTGCGGTCGCGGTAGGCATACTGCAGCGACTTTTCCACCGCCTGCTTGGCGATGCGGATGGTGTTCTTGCGACGGCCGTAGAAACCCTTGGCGGCTTTCAGGACCTTCTTGTGCTTGGCGTGCGAGGTGACGCCTCTTTTTACGCGTGCCATGTCATGATCTCCTTAAAACGCTGTCCAGACCGAATGCCTTAGAGGCCGTTCGGCAGAAAATTCTTGATGACCTTCTTGCCATCCGGTTCAGCCAGAACCATCGTGCCGCGGGCATTTCGAATGAACTTGTTGGAACGCTTGATCATGCCGTGACGCTTGCCGGCCGCAGCCGACAGGACTTTACCCGTACCTGTGATCTTGAACCGCTTCTTGGCGGCTGACTTGGTCTTCATCTTGGGCATTTTGCTACTCCGTTTATATGCGCATCATCGCGCTTTTTGTTCGCTTCAGGCCGACCAAAGCCCGAAAAGCAAATGAAACCGCCACGGCATGCCCTGCCGGGCGGTTTTTGGGAACGGCGGTCCTATACGTCAAAGCGGGCCGGCGCGCAACACCCAGTGCTCAGCAACACCAGCGCTCATGGGAAACGGAACAGCACCGGCAGTATGCCCGACTGTTGGGCGCCGTCGATCAATTCGAAAAACGGCAAGGCAACGAGGAACACCAATCCGTCCAGCAGCGTCGTGCGCAGCAGGCGCGGCTTGAAGCTGCCGGTGTCGCCTTCCTGATACAGCGAAAGCTTCGGGAAGAAGCGCGGCACCCGCGCCACATAGGCCTGGAATGGAGTGCCGAGGGCTTCCTTCAGGAACTTCTCCTCGCGCAGGATGACGACATGAAAGGCGGCGGCGCAAATCACCGCGAAGCCTACCGTCGCGGTGATCGAGCCCATCTGCGCGCCGACGCCGGCGGCAGCCATCGAGGAGAAGACATAGAGCGGATTGCGGGTAATCGAATAGGGTCCGCCGGTGACCACCTCGGAGGATTTGCGTCCGCCGATATAGAGCGTCGACCACAAGCGCCCGACAATGCCGAGAAAGATCAGCAGGATGCCGACCATTTCGATCGTTTCGTGCGGCACGCTTTCGGGAGGAAAGGCAGATTGGCCGAACAGCAGCGCCACGAACATGACGAGCACGAGCACGGCAAGCACCATCCTGCGCGCGTGCTGGTAGCTGCCCAGCGCACGCCTGGCCTGCACTTGTTCGGCCTGCGCCGATTTAACTTCATTGAGCATGTCGGGAATCCGATCGTCGAGGAACTTTGCCGGCGATCGCAGCGTCTGGCTAAGAAAACAGGCGCCCCGCCGATCGCCGGGACGCCTTTGCAGGATAATTCAGGCGTATTTAATGCATGTCGCCTCTTTTGCCGGCATCCGCAGCTCAATACAGCCAGAAGAGGACGGGAATTACACCGCTTTCCTGTCCGGACTCGATGAGTTCGAAAAACGGTATGGCAGCCAGGAAAATCAAGCCGTCGCGCAGCGTGTGATTGAAGACGCGCGGTGTGAAGGTGACCTTAGCCTGATCGCGAAAAAGCCGGGGATTGGGAAAAAACCGCGGCACCCGGGCGAGGTAGTCCTTGTACGGCGCCCCGAGCACGGTCGTCAAATGCCGTTCCTCGCGCAGCGTGACGATGTAGAACGCGGCCGCGCACAAAACCGCCGACGCCACCGAGACGATCACGCTGCCGGTCTGGGCGCCGATGCCGGCGGCCGCTACGGTAGAGAAAAAATACAAGGGGTTGCGCATCACCGAATATGGGCCGGTAGCAACCACTTCGGCCGACTTGCGATCGCCGATATAGAGGATCGACCAGAGCCGGCCGCCGATCCCGATCAGTATCAGGGCGACGCCGTACTGCCCCTCTATGCGTTCGTGGCCAAGCTCATCGTGCGCGGAGCCGCCGAAGATCAGCAAAGCGCAAAAAACGCCAACCAGCAGCGCCAGCAGGATGCGCCGGCGCCGCTGATAGCGGCCCATTTCGTCGAACGACTTTTCGATCGGAGAACGTGCCGCAGCGGCCATGGAACAATCCTTTGCCGCGAGGACCGGCAACCAGGTTCCTTGTCGATGCAACTTGCGGAGAAATCATGGGCAACTTGCGGAGAAATCATGGCGAAGACAAAAACAAAAACAAAAGGCCGCCGAAGCGGCCTTTGCTTTGACGGAATCGCTTTTAGCGGGGTGCCAGCACCATCATCATCTGGCGGCCTTCGAGCTTCGGTTCGGCTTCGACCTTGGCGATCGGCGCCACTTCCTCGCGAACCTTGTTCAGAAGCTGCATGCCGAGTTCCATATGCGCCATCTCGCGGCCGCGAAAGCGCAATGTCAGCTTGACCTTGTCACCTTCTTCGAAAAACCGCCGGACGGCTTTCATCTTGGTCTCGTAGTCATGACTGTCGATGTTGGGGCGCATCTTGATCTCCTTGATCTCGATGACCTTCTGGTTCTTGCGCGCCTCGGCCGCCTTCTTCTGGTTGGCGTATTTCAGCTTGCCGAGATCGAGGATTTTTACGACGGGCGGCACCGCGTTGGGCGATATCTCGACCAGATCGAGCCCAGCCTCTTCGGCGAGCAACAATGCGTCGTTGATGGAGACATCGCCGTGGTTCTGGCCTTCGGCGTCGATAAGCTGGACCCGGGGGACCCGGATGTCACGGTTGGAGCGCGGGCCCTCCTTGGTGGGCGCCGTTGCTTTGAAAGGTCTGCGAATGGTCGTGGTCTCCTTGAGCCGTTTCGTTCAGGATTTTCAGTTCAGATTTGTGAACGCGCCAATGTGGTGAGCGCGCGGCCGGAGTCAATAGCACAGCGTTCACAGGAAATCACCTGTTCCCTGACCGCAGCCTGCACCAAACGAAGAAACTTGCCGAGCGCTTTTCGTTGAACCGCCAGCCGTGCCAAAAGACCTGCCTGAGGAGTTAGCCATGACCGCACCGATTTTTCTCGACGTCGACGGAACCAGCATCGCTGTCAGGCGCGCTGCGGGTGCTGCACCAGGCATTGTCTGGCTCGGCGGCTACAAGTCGGACATGCTGGGCACCAAGGCCGAAAAGCTGTCGGAATGGGCGAGCGGGCAAGGTCGTGCTTTCCTGCGCCATGATTATTCCGGCCATGGCGAATCGGATGGCGCCTTTGCCGACGGCACCATCTCGAAATGGCTTTCGCAGAGCCTCGCTGTCTTCCGCCATTTCACGCAAGGCAGACAAATCCTGGTCGGCTCGTCGATGGGCGCATGGATCGCGCTGCGCATGGTTCAGGAATCGCACAAGGCAGGCGAGAACCGCATCGCCGGCCTGGTGCTTCTGGCTCCGGCGCCGGATTTCACCGCCGAGCTGGTCGAGCCGGCGCTGACCAAAGCGCAGAAGCGAGACCTTGCCAAAAAGGGTTTTTTCGAGGAGCCGTCGAACTATTCGGCCGAGCCTTACGTCTACACCCGAGCGCTGATCGAGGACGGCCGCAACAACCTGACAATGACCGGGCCAATCGACACCCATTGCCCCGTCCACATATTGCAAGGGCTGGCCGATGCCGACGTGCCGTCGAGCCATGCGCTGAAACTGGTCGGCCTTCTGCCGGCCGACGACGTCACGCTGTCGCTGATCCCCGACGGCGATCACCGCCTGTCGCGGCCGCAGGACCTCGACATGCTGGTACGTGCGGTCGACGCCATGGTGCGGCAGGCGGGGTAGAGACATGCGCATTTCCATTCCGGTATCCGCCTTCGTCGCGGCGATCGTCGGCTTCGGCGGCACGCTGGCCATCGTCATCGCCGCCGCCAAGGCGGTCGGCGCGACGCAGGTCGAAACCGCGAGCTGGGTGACGGCGATCTGCCTCGCCATGGCGATCGAGAGCCTGTGGTTGTCATGGCGCACCAGGATGCCGGTCATCGCGGCATGGTCGACGCCGGGGGTGGCGCTGATCGCGGCATCGAGCGGCTTTTCAATCGGCGAGGCTGTCGGCGCCTTCATCGTCACCGGGATTTTGCTGATCGCCACGGGCCTGTTCAGGCCTTTGACCAAGCTGATCGCCAGGATACCGGCCTCGGTCGCGTCGGGAATGCTTGCCGGCATCGTCGTCACCTTCGCCATCAACGCGGTGAAGGCCATTCCCGCCGACCCGTGGCTGATCCTGCCGCTGATCGCCGCCTTCTTCGTCATCCGCCTGTTCAATCCCGCGCTCTCGGTGCTGGCGGTGCTGATCGGCGGCGGCGCTGCCGCCTTCCTCACCGGCCGGGTCGGTGGCCTGCCGACGCCGGAGCTTTCGACTTTGACGCTGATTGCGCCGCAGTTCACCGTCACGGCGATCATCGGCCTGGCGCTGCCGCTTTATCTGGTCACCATGGCCTCGCAGAACCTGTCCGGCCTCGCCGTGCTGAGGGCCGCGGGCTACCACCCAGACCCCGGCCCGCTGATCGGCGTCACCGGCCTGCTTTCGCTGCTGTCGGCGCCATTCGGGGCCTCGACCACCAATCTGGCGGCGATCTCAGCGGCGATCTGCACCGGCCCCGACGTGCATCCTGATCCGGGCGAGCGCTGGAAGACTGGTCCCTTCTACGCGCTTGCCTATCTCGTCTTCGCGATTTTCGGCGCCTCGCTGGTGGCGATCTTCGCCGTGCTGCCGCAGAGCCTGATCGTGCTGGTTGCCGGGCTGGCGCTGATGGCACCGCTCGCCAACGCGCTGTCGATCGCCTTGAAGGAAGACGGCGAGCGCATGGCCGCCACCGTCACTTTTGTCGTCACCGCCTCGGGGCTGACGCTGTTCGGCGTCGGCGCGGCGTTCTGGGGCCTGATTGCGGGCCTGGTCATCCTTTTCCTTGAAACTCTCAAAAAGCGACAATCATTTCAGCTGCTTGTCCGGTTTTGGCTGACACTGTCTTGAATCGCCGTTTTTCCCTTCCCATTTCGATTCCACGCAGCCGGGTTTGGCTGTCTCCAACTGAAGGATTGGGAGAAAATGAACACATCTGCATTGATCCGTCCGGCCTGGACGCCGGCAACCATCGCACTGATGGTGATCGGCTTCATGGTGTTCTGGCCGCTCGGCCTCGCCATGCTCGCCTACATCATCTGGGGCGACCGGCTTGAAGGCTTCAAGCGCGACGTCAACCGCGCCACCGACGGCATCTTCGCCGGCTGCCGCCGCAGTTCCGACAAAGCGGCGCGCTGGGGCCACGGCTCCGCCCGCACCGGCAACGTCGCTTTCGACGACTGGCGCGAAAAGGAACTCGAGCGGCTCAATGAAGAGCGCCGCAAGCTCGACGAGATGCTGAGCGAGTTCGACGAATATGCCAGGGAACTGCGTCGCGCCAAGGACCAGGAAGAGTTCGACCGCTTCATGGCGAACCGCAACAAGTCGACGTCGCCTACAACCGGTGGATCAACCGGTTCGACGGGGACCGGCAAACGCGGTGGCAAATCCACGCCAGGCCTACTAGACGAGTAAGGCACTTGCCCCGATAAATAATCAAAAAACGGCGTCGCGTCAGCGGCGCCGTTTCTTTTATGTTCTATTCGTTTTCCTCGAATCACGTATCGTCCCGCCATGTCATTCGGCTTCTTCCGCAACCTGACCAAACCCAGGCCCGCCCCCGTCGTGGAGCGAGAGCATTGTGTTGCCGGCCGCACGCTGCCGCTCAAGATCGTCGAGAGCGACCGGGCGCGGCGCCTGACGCTGCGCATCGATTCCGGCGGCCGTAGCCTGCGCATCACCGTGCCGCCGGGCTTGCGCCGTGGCGAGGTCGAAAAATTCCTGGACCGCCATCAGGACTGGCTGGAGCAGCGGCTGGCCAAGGTGCCCAACCGGCCGCAGGTGCGGCCCGGCATCAAGGTACCGGTGCGCGGCGTGCCGCATCGCATCGTTCATGAGCCCTCGAAACGCGGTACCGTCACGCTGTCGTGCGACGAACGCGGTCCGCTGATGATCGTGCATGGCGATCGCGTGCACCTGCCGCGCCGCATCGCCGATTTCCTCAAGCGCGAGGCCAAGCGCGAGATCGAGCGGTTGGTGGTCAAGCACACCGGGACGATCGGCAAGCGCGCCAAGGCGATCCGCTTCAAGGACACGTCGAGCCGCTGGGGATCGTGCACCTCAGATGGCAATTTGTCCTTCTCCTGGCGCATCATGATGGCGCCGTCACCGATTATAAACTACCTCGTCGCGCATGAGGTGGCGCATCTCAAGGAGATGAACCACGGTCCGAAATTCTGGAAATTATGCGAGCAGCTTTGCCCCGACACCGAGCGCTGCAAGGATTGGCTCAAGCGCAATGGCGGCGCGCTGCAAGCGATCATGTTCGAGTAGATCGCCCGATTAATCGTCGTTGGCAGCGTTGAGCTCTTCAGGACGCAAGCCTTCGTCGGTATGGCGCGGCCATGGCAAGAAATTCTTCTCGAAGGCGTCGTTGCTGAAATAGTCGAGCGCGCGGTGTGCCTCGGCGCCGTTGAAGGCGGCCTTGTCCATCAGATGCGCGATGACCTCGCGAGCCTGCGCGATCTTTTGCTTGAGTTGGGCGACGGTTTCGTCTGCCATGCTTGTTTGCTCCCGCCTGTACTATCTGAAGTAAGGTAGCGCGTTCCGCGCTGGTGGCAAACAGGATGCTTTTTCTCGACTCTTTTGCCGTTTCGTGCCAATCCCCGCGCCATGGCGCTCGACATCAAGATATGCGGACTGAACACCGACAAGGCATTGGCCGCGGCATTGGCCGGCGGCGCCAGCCATGTCGGCTTTATTTTCTTTGCCAAAAGCCCGCGCTATGTCGAGCCGGCGGAAGCCGGCCGCTTGCGTGAAGCAGCGACCGGCAAGGCCAAGGCGGTTGCCGTGACGGTCGATGCCGGCGATGCGTTTCTGGATGAAATCGGCGGGAAAATGCGCCCGGACATGCTGCAGCTGCATGGTTCGGAAACGCCTGAGCGGGTGGCTGAGCTCAAGGCCCGCTATGGCCTGCCGGTGATGAAGGCGCTGTCGGTCAGCGAGGCTGCCGATCTGGAGCGGATAAAACCCTTCATCGGCATTGCCGACCGTTTCCTGTTCGATGCCAAGCCGCCGAAGGGTTCGGAACTGCCGGGCGGCAACGGCGTTGCCTTCGACTGGCACATTCTGGCCGGCCTTGACGCCGGCGTCGATTACATGCTTTCCGGTGGGCTGAACGCCGCCAATATCGGCGATGCCCTTCGGCTTGCCAACCCGCCCGGATTAGACATTTCCTCGGGCGTGGAAAGCGCGCCGGGCGTCAAGGATCCGGCGCTGATCGAACAGTTTTTCCGGGCCGTCAGGGCAGCACGCGACAACCGCGCCGCCTGACCGTGCTTCAAACCACAAGCTAGGAGATCGGCGATGGACAAGCCGGCGCTACCCAATTCCTTCCGCACCGGACCCGACGAACAGGGCATGTTCGGCATCTTCGGCGGTCGTTTCGTTGCCGAAACATTGATGCCGCTGATCCTCGACCTCGAGCGGCACTGGAACGAGGTCAAGGACGACCCGGATTTCAAGGCCGAGCTGACTGACCTTTCCACCCACTATGCCGGCCGGCCGTCGAAGCTTTATTTCGCCGAAGGCCTGACCAGGCATCTTCGTGAGGTTTCCGCGGCGAAGGGCCTCGGGGGCGGCGCGAAAGTCTATTTCAAGCGCGAGGATTTGAACCACACCGGCTCGCACAAGATCAACAATTGTCTCGGCCAGATCCTGCTGGCCAAGCGCATGGGCAAGAAGCGCATCATCGCCGAGACCGGCGCCGGCCAGCACGGCGTGGCGTCGGCCACGGTGGCGGCGCGTTTCGGCTTTCCGTGCGTCGTCTATATGGGCGCCACCGACGTCGCCCGGCAAAGCCCCAACGTCTTCCGTATGAAGCTTTTGGGCGCCGAAGTGCGGCCGGTGACCGCTGGACACGGCACGCTGAAGGACGCCATGAACGAGGCCCTGCGCGACTGGGTGACCAATGTCGAGGACACCTACTACCTGATCGGCACTGCCGCCGGCCCGCACCCCTATCCGGAGCTGGTGCGCGACTTCCAGTCGGTGATCGGCACCGAGGCGCGCGCGCAGATCCTCGAGCAGGAAGGCCGGCTGCCGGACACGATTATCGCTTGTGTCGGCGGCGGCTCGAACGCCATCGGCCTGTTCCATCCCTTCCTCGACGACAAAGAGGTCCGCATCATCGGCATCGAGGCCGGCGGCCGCGGCCTCGACGGCATCGAGCATTGCGCCTCGATGAGCGCCGGTGCGCCCGGCGTGCTACACGGCAACCGCACCTATCTCCTGCAGAACGCCGACGGGCAGATCATGGACGGGCACTCGATCTCGGCCGGCCTCGATTATCCGGGCGTCGGGCCGGAGCATTCCTGGCTGCGCGACTCGGGCCGCGTCGACTATGTGCCGATCCTGGATGACGAGGCGCTGGAGGCGTTCCAGCTGACGACGCGCGTCGAAGGCATCATTCCGGCGCTCGAATCCGCCCACGCCATTGCGCATGCGGTGAAGATCGTACCCGCCATGGGCAAGGACCAGATCGTCATCGTCAACCTGTCCGGCCGCGGCGACAAGGACGTTCATACGGTAGCCAATATGCTGGGCATGGAGATCTGATCATGACCACTCGCATCGACCGCCGCATGGCCAAGCTGAAAGCCGAAGGCCGCCCGGCGCTTGTCACCTATTTCATGAGCGGCGACCCGGACTACGACACCGCTTTGTCGATCATGAGGGCGCTGCCCAAGGCAGGCGCCGATATCATCGAAATGGGCATGCCGTTTTCCGATCCGATGGCCGACGGCCCGGCAATCCAGGCGGCCGGCCTGCGCGCGCTGAAAAGCGGCCAGACGTTGGTCAAGACGCTGAAGATGGCGTCGGAGTTCCGCGCCGGAGACAATGAAACGCCGATTGTGCTGATGGGCTACTACAATCCGATCTACATCCACGGCGTCGACCGCTTCCTCAGGGATGCGCTGGCCAGCGGCATAGACGGGCTGATCGTCGTCGACCTACCGCCGGAAATGGATGAGGAATTGTGCATTCCGGCGCTGAAGGCCGGCATCAATTTCATCCGGCTGGCGACGCCGACCACCGACGACAAGCGCCTGCCCAAGGTGCTGCAGAACACCTCCGGCTTCGTCTACTACGTGTCGATGACCGGCATCACCGGCTCAGCACTTGCCGACACCGGCAAGGTCGCGGCGGCAGTCACGCGCATCAAGGGCCATACCGACCTGCCGGTCTGCGTCGGCTTCGGCGTCAAGACCGCCGAGCAGGCGCGCGTAATCGGCGCCAATGCCGATGGCGTCGTCGTCGGCACCGCGATCGTCAATGCGGTCGCCAATGTTCTGGGGCCGAAGGGCGAAAAAACCGCCGACCCGGCCGAGGCGGTCGCCACGCTGGTCAGCGGGCTTTCGCAAGGCGTGCGTGCGGCTCGCCTTGCTGCCGCCGAATAGTCTTCCTACCTCTTCGTCAGGACAGGAGCCGAAGCGATGAACTGGATCACCAACTACGTTCGCCCGAAGATCAATTCGATGCTCGGCCGGCGCACCGACATGCCTGAGAATCTCTGGATCAAGGATCCGGAGACCGGCGAGATGGTCTTCCACAAGGACCTGGAGCAGAACCAGTTCGTCATCCCGTCCTCCGGCCACCACATGAAGATCTCGGCCAAGGAGCGGCTGAAATTCTTCTTCGACGACGGCAAATACGAGACGCTCGAGAACCCCAAGGTCGTGCAGGACCCGCTGAAATTCCGCGACGAGAAACGCTACACCGACCGGTTGAAGGACGCCAAGGCCAAGACCGGGCTGGAGGACGCGATCATCAATGCGCTGGGGACCGTCGAGGGCCTGCCGGTTGTGGTGACCGTGCAGGACTTCGCCTTCATGGGTGGCTCGCTCGGCATGGCCGCCGGCGACGCCATCGTTCGTGGCTTCGAGGTCGCCTTGCAACGCAAGCGCCCGCTGATCCTGTTCGCAGCGTCCGGCGGCGCCCGCATGCAGGAAGGCATCCTGTCGCTGATGCAATTGCCGAGGACCACGATCGGCGTCGATCGGCTGAAGGAGGCCGGTCTTCCCTATATCGTCGTTCTGACCAACCCGACCACCGGCGGCGTCACCGCCTCCTACGCCATGCTGGGCGACGTGCACATCGCCGAGCCCGGCGCGCTGATCGGCTTTGCCGGACCACGCGTCATCGAGCAAACCATCAGGGAAAAGCTGCCCGACGGCTTCCAGCGCTCCGAATACCTGATGGAGCACGGCATGGTCGACATGGTGGTGTCGCGGCTGGAGATGCGCCAGACGATTGCACGGCTCCTGAAAATGCTGCTCAAGCTGCCGGAAGAGCAAAAGCCGCTGGAACCGGAAATCCTGCCGCCGGCGACGATCCCGACGGAAGCACGCCCGCAAGCCTGACGCGACATCCTTCGTCGCGAACCGCGATTGCGCGCCACCTGTGGCGCGCCTAGGATTCTCCCATGACCACGCTTGCCGCTGACCGCGAAATCGAAAGCCTGATGTCGCTTCATCCGAAGGGCTTCGATCTTTCGCTCGACCGCATTTCGCGGCTGCTGGAGCGGCTGGGCAATCCGCAGGACCATCTGCCGCCGGTCATCCACATCGCCGGCACCAACGGCAAGGGCTCCTGCGCCGCGTTCTCGCGGGCGCTGCTCGAAGCGTCCGGCCACCGCGTCCATGTCCACACATCGCCTCATCTGGTGAACTGGCATGAGCGCTACCGGCTGGCCGCGGACGGCGGCGGCAGGCTGGTCGAGGACAAGGTCTTCGCCGACGCCATCGCCCGCGTCGCCAAGGCCAATGAAGGCCAGAAGATCACCGTCTTCGAAATCCTCACTGCCGTCACCTTCCTGTTGTTTTCCGAACATCCGGCGGATGCCGTCATCATCGAGGTCGGCCTCGGCGGCCGCTTCGACGCCACCAATGTCATCACCGAGCCAGCGGTGTCGGTGATCATGCCGGTCTCGCTCGACCACGAATCCTATCTCGGCGACCGTGTCGAACTGATCGCCGCCGAAAAGGCCGGCATCATCAAGCGCGGTTGCCCGGTGGTCATCGGCGCGCAGGAAAGCGAGACGGCGCTTCAGGTGCTTATCGAAACCGCCGAGCGGCTCGACTGTCCCGCCTTCGTCTATGGCCAGGATTTCCTCGCCTTCGAGGAAAACGGCCGCATGGTCTATCAGGATGAAGACGGATTGATGGACCTGTCGCCACCGCGGCTGCCGGGTCGCCACCAGTTCGCCAATGCGGCGGCGGCGATTGCGGCGGTCAAGGCTGCGGGCTTCGAGATCAGCCATCGCGTCGCCGACAGGGCGATGGCCAATGTCGCCTGGCCGGGGCGGATGCAGAAGTTGCCGCAAGGCAGGCTGACAGAACTGGCACCGAAGGGCGCCGACATCTGGCTCGACGGCGGCCATAATCCGGGTGCCGGCGTGGTCGTCGCCGAGGCGCTGGCCGAGCAGGAGGAAAAGAACCCGCGGCCGCTGTTCCTGATTTCCGGCATGATCAACACCAAGGATCAGAGCGGTTATTTCAGCGCCTTCAAGGGTCTGGTGCGGCATGTCTACACGGTACCGGTGAGCCTCAGCGAGGCCAGCGTGCCAAATGACGAACTGGCGGTCCGCGCCGTCGAGGCCGGCCTTTCGGCCGAACCGGTGAGCTCCGTCGCCAATGCATTGATGCTGTTGCGCGACACATGGGACGGACCGCCGCCGCGCATCCTGATCAGCGGTTCATTGTACTTGGCCGGCGCGGTGCTAGCCGAAAACGGCACGCCGCCGACCTGATCCATTCTGCCGGAACTCCGATGCCAAGAGGCCAGAGCAATTCCCGGGAAAAGCGCGTAGCGCTTTCCCTAGGGAATTGCATAAAAACAAATACTTAGAGCGGTTCGACGGTTCTATCAAAAGCTGAACGCCCTAGAACGCGGGAGCGATTGCCAAGTCATTGCGCTTCTCACGACAGTCTGCCTTCGTCGTCGATCAACGCGAGCCGCCACGGAGGATCATCGCCCCATTTCCATAGAACGAGGTTGAGATCCGTCTCGACAGCGCCGGCCGCAAAGCTGCGAACAAGCATGGCCGGATAGCCCTTCGCGATCAATCGGCGCGCCAAAGCCTGCGTCCTTGCTTCTCCGCTTGCCTGCATCTGATCCCGCCATGCGCTATCGGCAAGAGCTGTTGCATCCAACCCTTCTTCCTTGAGCGCTGCCTCGTCCCGGCTGTCGAAAACACTTGCGATTTCGGCGTCATAGGAAACGAGCGTCGTCGGCTGGAGATTGCCGACCTGGTTGGCCTCGCGCAGAGCGGTTATGACGGTTAGCGACGTATAGAGCGCCGGCGTGCCCTTCGGGTTGAATCGCCCGCCAAACATTGCGGCGCCGCGCCCCGAGAGCGGTTCACGTGCGTAGATTGGGTTGATCGCCCGAAACAGTTTGCCGCGGTAATGCATCAGCTGTGTCAGGTGTGAACGCCGGCATCGATCGCATCGACATATTCAAGCACCTCAGTGGCCCGCCCGCCGCGCACAAGCTGCATGGCCGTCTGTCCCGAAAAGCCGGGCAGAGGCTCGGAACGGTACCAGGCATACGCCATCAGCGCGGAGCCAAAGCGCGGTTCGACCTTGTTGATGATTTCAACCATCTCGCGCAGGCGGCGCTGCGTCCTGTCGGAACGGATGCGTTCCTTGCGCTGGACGGCGTCGCGACCGAGCCCGGCAGTCCGGGCCACTTCCTCGCTGGTGGTGCGCAGCGCCTCGGCAATTTTTCGTGGGACAAAGAACCCACCGTCCGCGTACTGGACCAGAGCCATTTCAGCCTTCCTTAACGCACATTCTGACGCAATATAGCGTCAATATGAGTGGCATTCAAGGCGAGCCCTTCCCAAGATACGGTCCTGCCTCAACCGGCGAAGTTGCGAGGGTCTGCTCCCGCGTTACTTCAGCTCGATCTCGATGAAGGCATACTCGCCCTCATTGGCGCTGATGACGTCGTGCTCGACGCCTTCCTTGCGGAAATAGGGCGCGCCCTTTTTCATCTCGGCAAAGGATTCGCCGTCCTTGGTCAAGAGCTTCAGCCTGCCGTCCATCAGCGGCACGATGACATAGTCGTGGCCATGACGGTGCCAGCCGGTGTTGTCGCCCGGCGCGAAGCGGTATTCGGTGACGATGACGCGCTCATTGTCGATGAAGACGGTTGCCTTGGCGGATCCGGTCATATCGTTCTCCTGCTTTAAGCCAGACAAGAACATGAGGCGGCAAGTGGCGAGTGCCAGATCGGCGGATCGGTGACGCCACGCAAAAGCCCGGCGCGAGGCCGGGCTTGATTGCAGAGATTCAGGGTCGGATCAGGCGAGATTGCCGTTGATCCAGTGCGACAGCGCCGTCTTCGGTGCGGCACCAACCTTCATGTCGGCCATTTCGCCGCCCTTGAAGATCATCAGCGTCGGGATCGAGCGTACGCCGAACTGCGCGGCCAGCTCCGGATTCTCGTCGATGTTGAGCTTGGCGATCTTGACCTTGCTGCCGAGTTCGATGGCGATGTCTTCCAACGCCGGCGCGATCATCTTGCACGGACCGCACCATTCCGCCCAGAAATCGACCACGACCGGCTCCTTGGCGTCAAGCACATCGGTCTGGAAATTGCTCTTGTCGACCTTGACGGTGGCCATGCGAAAATCCTTTCGAGAGTTATTGTCGCACCAAATGTGGTGGTGATCGTGCCCTTCTTCAAGCAGCTGTTGTGTCACGCTCCCGTGAGTCGGGCAAGGGCATCGTCCATCGCCGCCGGCGGCAGTTCGATCAGCCGTGGCGCTTCCGTGAACAGCACCGCCGCCGAGACCTCATGCCGGGGGTAAAGCGGCTGGAGCAGCGCGCGATAGAGCGCGAGCTGCAGGACATAGGCCGGCGGAACGTCCGCCAGCGCCATTGGCGCCGGCCGGTTGGTCTTGTAGTCGACGATCGACACCTTGCCTGATGTGACCGCCAGCCGGTCGATCTTGCCGGAGATGGAGCGTAATTTGCCCTTGATCTCCAGGCTGCCCATGACCGCGACTTCGGCGCGCGACGATGATGCGAACAGCTGTTCGAAGCGGCTGTCGGCAAGGATCGCCGCCACCGAGGCCAAGGCCTTGTCGCGCTCGGCATCAGACCATTGCGACCCGGCGCGCTTGAGGTAGCGTTCCGCGGCCTCCCGCCGTTCGGCCTCGGCAATGCCGGGCAGCATCTGCAGCAATTTGTGCAGCGCCAGCCCTCGCATCACGGCAAAGCCAGGCTCCGCCTCGGTGTCCAGCACCGGCGAGCCGGTGTCGATCACGGATTCCTTGGCCTCGTCGATCAGCGCCGAGGCGCCGGACGGCGACAGCGGCCGCGGCAGATCTTCGAAGGGCGGCAGGGGCTGGAACAGGCTCTTCGGCAATGGGTCGAACTGTGTCGTCTGCCGCGCCTCTTCGGCGGCCGCCTGTGCGACCGGCGGCAGTTTTGTCACGTGAAACCGATGCACGGTCTCGCCGGTGGCAGGGTGCTGCCGCTCAGCGCTTTCGGGGGCGCCGACCAGCGCGCGGCTGACGATCGAATGCCAGGTGCCGACGTTCGGTGCCCGCTTGCCATGATAGCCGCAGACGATCAGCCGGTCCTCGGCGCGGGTCATGCCGACATAGAGCAGCCGACGATATTCGTCGTCGGCCAGCTCGCGAGCGCGAACCGAAGCGGCCCGCGAAAATCCATTGGCAACATCGCTTGCCGAGCGCCAGAGATAGCCCTTGCCGTCCCAATGGTCGCCTGAGCCATCGAACGGCATCAGTCGCGGCAGATGCTGGTCGCTGAACGGGGCGGAACCGCCATCGACCAGGAACACGACAGGCGCCTCCAGGCCCTTTGCGGCATGCACGGTCATGACGCGAACCTCGTCGCGGGTCTGGTCCATTTCGCGCTTGATCTCGGGGCCGGCATTTTCCAGCGTCGACAGGAAGGATTCCAGTCCCGGCAGGCCGGTCCGTTCCTCGGCCAGGCAGAAGCTCAGGAACTCGTCGAGGATGTCGCCGGCTTCCGGCCCGAGCCGTGCGATCATTTTCTTGCGCAGGCCGTCACGGGCGAGAGCCCCGGCATAGAATTCGAACACCGGCTTGAATGCGGCTTCATCAGACCATGTGTCGAGTTGGGCAACGATTGCGGCCAAGGCAGCGCTTTCGCCGGCTTGCTTACGCAGCGAAGCGACCAACGAGAGACCGGACGGCCGCTCGCCCGCTAGCGCGAAAAGCATCTCTTCCGAAACATCGAAAATCGGGCTGCGCAGCACGGCGGCAAGCGACAGATCATCCTGCGGCTGGATGAGAAAGTGACCGAGCGCGATCAGATCCTTCACCGCGATATGGCCGGGCAGGCTGAGCCGGTCGGCGCCGGCGACCGGGATGTCGCGGCGCTTCAGCGCGCGCGTCAGCGCATGGACGAAACGATCGCGCTTGCGCACCAGCACCAGCACATCGCCGGGTCTAAGCTTCTTGCCGCGGCCTTCGATGATCTCGCCGGCGCCGATCCAGCCGGCAATGGTCGCCGCCACGTTTTCGGCAACGCGCACCGCCGGCGCATGGGCGTGGTCGACGGCTTGCGTCCAGTCGTCGGGTTCGTCGACGACATCGGCGCCGATCGACGGCCAGACCTCGACATAGCCCGGCGCATCGGTACGGATCGCCTTGTGGTTCAGCGGGTCGGGATCGTGACTGATGCCGCGCCGCACGACCGGGTCGGCAAAGACACGATCCACCGCCGCAAGCACGTCGTCGGTCGAGCGGAAGGACCAGGTCAGCTTGAGATCGGCGAAGGCGGCGTTGGCGTCGCGCACCCTTCCGGCAAACAGAAGCCTTGAGTCGGCGAAGGAATCAGGCGCCGCTCCTTGAAAGGAATAGATCGACTGCTTTTCGTCGCCGACGGCAAAGACCGTGCGGTGGACCATGTCGCGCGCACCGAGCCCGGCAAAGAACTCTTCCGCCAGCCGCTTCACCACTTCCCATTGGTCGGGACTTGTGTCCTGCGCCTCATCGAGCAGGATATGGTCGATGCCCTGGTCGAGCTTGTATTGCACCCATGGGCCGGCATCAGGCCGTGCCAGGAGATTGACCGTTCGGGTGATGAGGTCGTTGAAATCCAGGAAGCCACGGGCGCGCTTCAAGTGCTCGTAACGGGCGATCAGCCAGTCGGCGATGGTCAGCGCGGCACGTGTGCCCTCCAGCATCCTGAACAAGGCCAATCGGTCGGAAATTTCGAGAATCGCATCGGCCGCTGAGAGATAGCGCTCGGCAAGATCGGGCAGCCGGTCGAGCAACGCCTTCTTGAACGTCTTTGCCGGCTCATAAGGCTCGCCATCCGCCCGCAGGAAAGCTTTTGCCAGCAGATGCAGCCGGCGAACCGGATCATTCTCGGCGAAGGCAAGACGCGCATAGGGCAGAAGATTGTTCAGCACGATGCGGGCATCGGCGGCTTCGGCGGCGCGGGCAAAGGTGATGAAATAGTCCGGCAGGAAGCCCGGCAGCGGCCATACGGACGCCGCCAAGCCTTCGGCGGTGATGCCGGCACGAAACTTGAACTCGTCGAACAGCGCCCGGAAGCCATCGCCACCGGCCGCGCTGATGAAGGCACGCAAGCCGTCGCGCTTGCGCACGATCTCGGCCAGCAACGCGTCGAGCCCATGTTCGCCGCCGCGTTCCAGAATGGTGGCGAAAGCCTCGGCCAGCCCTGCATCGCCGGCAGCCGTGCCCGAGATCATGTCACGACGCGCGGCGGCGAAGAGCGACGCCTCCATCTGCGGATCGAGCATTTCGAAATGGGCCGGTATGTTGGCTTCCAGCGGAAACTGGTGCAGCACCGATTCGCAGAAGGCGTGGATGGTCTGGATCTTCAGCCCGCCCGGCGTCTCCAGCGCCTCGGCGAACAGCCGGCGCGCGCGGCGCATGGTTTCGTGATCGGGTTGGCGACCATCCAGCGCCTCTATCTTCGCCGCCAGCTCGACGTCGCCAAGCGCCGTCCATTCCGACAGCGTCGAAAACACCCGGTTCGACATGTTGGCGGCGGCGGCGCGGGTGTAGGTCAGGCACAGGATCTTCGATGGATCGGTGCCGCGCAGCAAGAGCCTGATGACGCGCTGGGCCAGCACATGGGTCTTGCCCGATCCGGCATTGGCCGACACCCAGGCGGAGTTTTGCGGGTCGGAGGCGCTTGCCTGGCTGATCGCGGTGTCGGTCGGGATAGGATAGGCCTTCTTCATGCCTCCGCTCCCTCATCGTCGGCGTCGCCGCCGGCAGACCATTCGAGCACGCGGGCGAGATGGTCGTAATCGCCATCGGTCTCGCCCTCGCGAAACGGCAGCGCCCGCGACAAATATCCGGTCGTCGGGTCGGCGTAGTGGATCAGCAGTTTTTCGAGCCGCGCCCAGGCCTCCTCGGCGAGGTCGGCGGCGGTTCGCGGCTTGCGGTTGTATTCGAGGATGGATTCCTCGAATACCTCGCCGTTCGGCTTCAGCCTGATGAAGGCCAGCTGCGACGGCTCGCGCGCGCCGAGCCCCTTGAAAGCGCCGCGCCTGAGCAGCGCGCCCTCGAGCGCCAGCTGCGGCGAAAGCAGGGTGTGTGCCTGCGCCTTGGACGGCGAGGAGCCGGTCTTGTAGTCCAAGATGTCGGCCATGCCGCCGGCCAGGAGATCGACACGATCGGCGTAGCCGGACAGCGTCACGCCGGACTGACCGACGCCGGTTTTCTCCGCGCGTTCTTCGGCATGCCGCATTGTCACGGCAAGGGCGCGGCCGCGTTCCCATTCGATGATCCCTGCCGCGAGCTTTTCGAAGCGCGGCCACCACACCGCCTCGACATCGGGAGGAAGGGCCGCCTCGGCAAAGCATTGGCGGCCGGCGGCGATGAGGCCGTCCAGCGCCTCCGCCACAAGCGGATCGGCCACTGTCCGCGAAAAAAGATGCAGGATGGCGTGAAACAGCGTGCCACGTTCGGCGGCGCCGGGGTCGCGAATGACAGGGTCGAGCGGCATCAGGCGGAGGATCCTCCTGGCGTAGATCGCGTAAGGGTCGCGGCGCAGCGTCTCGATCTCGGTGACCGAGAAATGCTGCGGCCGCACAGCCAGCGGCGGCTTCGGCTGCGGTCGCGGCGCGAAGTCTCTTCTCTCGCCGGCATCGAGCGCACGGGCCCAGGACAGGAATTCATCACCACGCCGGCGAAGCACTGCCGCATGGTCCTTGCCGATGAAGGTCAGGAGGCGCTGCAGCCAGCGCGACGGCACCGCCGGTGCGTCGCCCGAGCGGGCGGAGCGCGCCAGCACCACTTTCTTCGCCCCCATCGCCATCTGGAAATCATGGGCGGCCAAGCCGATGCGCCGTTCGGGCGGTTCGAGATCGATACCGGTCTTCATCAGCCGCGACATGAAGCGGTCGCTTTCCGGCTTGCGCGGCCACACACCTTCGTTGAGCCCGCCGACGACCAGCGTGTCGACGCTCTGCAACCGGGCTTCCAGCGCGCCCCAGATGGCGATGTTCCTGTCGGTGCCTCGTGCCGGCTTGACGGTTTCGGGCGCGATCAGCGCCTCCATCACGTCAGGCCATTCGTCCGCCGCGAAGGAGAACGACGCCGAGGCAGCGACCTGCCCGCGCAAGAGCTCGGCGAGCTTTTCACCAGCGTCGCCCGCATAGAGTTCGCTCACGCTGCCATCCGCGGTGCGGCCGAGACCTTCGAGCGCGACGACGCTGGCCCGGGCCAATTCGGCAAGATCGCCTTCGGCTTG
>NZ_RZTI01000352.1:0-327 GCF_003997275.1 Mesorhizobium sp. M6A.T.Ce.TU.002.03.1.1 | reverse complement strand
GTCGATAATGACCACCGAAGGATCGGTCAGCAGCACCTTCGCCAGCAGCAGCTTCTGCTGATTGCCCCCGGAAAGCTGGCCCGCTTTGGCGCCGAGGCTCTTCAGCCTGATGTCATATGCCTCCACGGCCTGTTCCAGGGCCTTCGCTTCACTGCGCCGACCCATCGAGAGGCCGGGATGGAACACACCGAGCGCCGACAGCGTCAGGTTAGGCGCCAGGTGCTCCTGCAGCAGCAGTCCCTTGCCCTTGCGATCCTCGGTCAGGTAACCGACGCCGGCGTCGATCGCCGCGAGCGGCGATTGGAAATGGATCGACTTGCCCTCAAG
>NZ_RZTI01000351.1:0-386 GCF_003997275.1 Mesorhizobium sp. M6A.T.Ce.TU.002.03.1.1 | reverse complement strand
CAGCGCAGATCATCCGGCAGGCCCACGCGTTCGAGAAGCAGAAAATTGGCGGCCCTGGCCATGACAGTCTCCTTTGGTGACTGGCATATAGGCATCGAAAGGCTAGATCGGTACCCCGGTGATCCGCTCGATGATGGCGATGCCCCAGACGCCGGCGACGATGAGCACCGAAATCAGCACCGCCAGCGAACCGCAATCCTTGGCCAACTGGATGTCGACATTGAACTCGCGGCTGAAAGCGTCGCATGCCGCCTCGATGCCGGTGTTCAGCACTTCGACCATGATCAGGAGCAGCACGGCGCCGATCAGCAAGGCATAGCCGCGCCACGAGATCGAAACGAACCAGCCGAGCGGCAAGGCAAGCGCCAGCAGCATCAGCTCCTGCT
>NZ_RZTI01000350.1:0-387 GCF_003997275.1 Mesorhizobium sp. M6A.T.Ce.TU.002.03.1.1 | reverse complement strand
TCGTCACGGAGCAGGGCACTATCATCGCCGAGCATGTCGTCAATGCCGGCGGGCTGTGGGCAAAGTAGCTCGGCCGCATGGCCGGCGTCGATCTGCCGGTGACGCCGATGGAGCACCATTATTTCATCACTGAGGACATTCCCGAGATCGCGGCGCTGGACAGTGAAATCGGCATCGCCGTCGATCTCGACGGCTTTTCGTATCTCAGGCAGGAGCGCAAGGGCGTGCTGCTTGGCGTCTATGAGCAGAACCCGAAGCACTGGAACATGGATGGCGCGCCATGGGACTACGGCATCGAGCTGATCCCGGAAGACATCGACCGCATCAGCCCCGAACTCGCCAAGGCGCACGAGCGCTTTCCTTGCCTGGCGACGGCCGGCAGCCGCA
>NZ_RZTI01000349.1:0-391 GCF_003997275.1 Mesorhizobium sp. M6A.T.Ce.TU.002.03.1.1 | reverse complement strand
CTCCGGCATCTCACTGTCATTCGTGATTCCAACCCTTAAAATACCGGACGAAATCCACTAATCGAGCAATTC
This sequence comes from Mesorhizobium sp. M6A.T.Ce.TU.002.03.1.1, assembly GCF_003997275.1. Classification (NCBI taxonomy): domain Bacteria; kingdom Pseudomonadati; phylum Pseudomonadota; class Alphaproteobacteria; order Hyphomicrobiales; family Phyllobacteriaceae; genus Mesorhizobium; species Mesorhizobium sp. M6A.T.Ce.TU.002.03.1.1. The sequence continues at coordinate 319 of NZ_RZTI01000349.1, read as the reverse complement.
GAAAGATGGAAACTTACGTACCACCCAAGCCATGGAGATAGATATCCATCCCGGCTTGTAACTTTCCCATCTTTGCTGCAAGAAACGCTCGCGCTGGATTCCTCATTCACGAAAACGAGGTGGTACGTCGTTCCAGATCCTGCCGCTTCATCCAGTTTGGTGCCTGCAATTTCCAGCGTTCCGCCCACAAATCCGTCCGTCTCAAGCTTGACGAGAAGAGGGCTGCAATAAACAAAAGTTGCAGCAGCCACCAAGATAGTTGCGGTCGTCAGAACCATCACTTTCTTCATTTTCTTTTCTCGTGAAAGATCATTGCCGG
>NZ_RZTI01000348.1:0-391 GCF_003997275.1 Mesorhizobium sp. M6A.T.Ce.TU.002.03.1.1 | reverse complement strand
TCTCCGGGCTCATCCATATGCGGCTCGGCATGCAAGTGATCATCGAGGATTACGTGCATGCCGATCCGCATATGGGTGAGACCGGAGATGAGCACCAGGGCCATCACCAGCGCCACGAACGGGTTGGCAAGGGCTGCCCGCACATGCTCGTGGTCGGCGCCGTTGAGCGCGATCAGGAAACCGACGAAGAACAGGATCAGCGGGATGTTGGCGATCGCGGTCAGGCGCTGGCGCCGGAAATGCCCGGTGCCCTCGCGGGCGGAGCCGAGGCCGCGGACCCTCGCCAGCGGCGTGCGCATGTCGGTGTTTTTGCCGCTCATCATCAAGCTCCCCGCGCCATGGTGCCGGCGATCCAGATCAGCAGCGTGAGCAGGATCGAGCCGGCCAGCGT
>NZ_RZTI01000347.1:0-395 GCF_003997275.1 Mesorhizobium sp. M6A.T.Ce.TU.002.03.1.1 | reverse complement strand
GAACGACTATATCGAGAAACATGGCATCCCGCTGGAAGAGTACCGGCAGTTCTGATGCCCCGCTATGATGTCTTCGCCGGTCGCATCGAAGGCAGCTATGTGCTCGACGTTCAGTCAGAGCTGCTCGACAATTTCAAGACGCGGGTGGTCGTGCCGCTTCTGCCGGTCGCAATGGTGCCACCGCCGATGCGAAAGCTTCATCCGATTTTTGAGATCAACGGTCGAAAGCTCGTTATGGCAACACACCTGGTTGCCACCGTTTCTGCCAGCGAATTGGGCGAAAGTCGGCTGAACCTGATCAAGCACCACGACGACATCGTCGCTGCGCTCGACATGCTGTTCCAGGGCTTCTGAACGGCGGCTACAGCGTCTCAGCCTGCCGTCTTGGCCTGCCA
>NZ_RZTI01000346.1:0-396 GCF_003997275.1 Mesorhizobium sp. M6A.T.Ce.TU.002.03.1.1 | reverse complement strand
GATCAGGTGCATGTCGACGATAACCTTCAGGCCGGCGCGGTTGATCATGCGCACGGAGTCCAGCACGCCGGCATAGAGATCGTCACGCAAGGTCACGGTCTGGTCGGACAGGAAGGGCGATGGATCGACCGGCATGCGCAGGAAATCGAAGCCGGCGTCCTTCAGTGCCTTGAGGTCGTTCTCCCCAAGGAATTTGCGCCATTCCGGATAGGGTAGGATGGCTTTGGCGTCGCCCCACTGGTCTTCGCCGGGCCATGTGACCCATTGGTCGAGGTTGAGGCCGCGCTTCATCGAGAATGTTGCGGCCTGGCCAGGCAGCGCCAAAGCCACGAGCACGAACAGCGCCGCCGTCAAACTCTTGATCATCGCCGTCAACAGTGCCATCCGATGTTATGT
>NZ_RZTI01000034.1:0-48707 GCF_003997275.1 Mesorhizobium sp. M6A.T.Ce.TU.002.03.1.1 | reverse complement strand
CTCCGCTTGTGGGAGCAGGTGGCCGCGAAGCGGCCGGATGAAGGGGGTTCCAGCTTGGCACCAACAGCGCTCCGGCCAGCACCCCTCAACCGTCTTGGCGCTGCGCGCCAATCCACCTTCTCCCACAAGGGGAGAAGGAAGAAGAGGCGCGGGCAAAACCCCTCAGAACTCTATGCCTTGCTGCGCCTTCACGCCGGCGGAAAAGTGATGCTTGGTCACGCCCATCTCGGTGACCAGATCGGCCGCCTCGACCAGCGCCGGCTTGGCGTTGCGGCCGGTGACGACGACGTGCAGACCCTCGCGGCGCCCTTTCAGCGCCGCCACCACCTTGTCCAGATCGAGATAGTCGTAGCGCAGCGCGATGTTCAGCTCGTCGAGCACCAGAAGGCTGATCGACGGATCGGCCATCAGCTCGAGCACCTTGGCCCAGGCAGCTTCGGCGGCAGCGATGTCGCGCTTCAGATCCTGAGTCTCCCAGGTAAAACCCTCGCCCATCGTGTGCCAAACGACCCGATCGCCGAAAACGGCAAAGGCGTCCTTCTCGCCGGTGTGCCATCTGCCCTTGATGAACTGGACGACGCCGACGCGCTTGCCGTAGCCGAGCATCCTCAGCGCCAGCCCGAAGGCAGCGGTGGTCTTGCCCTTGCCGGGGCCGGTGTTGACGATCAGCAGCCCCTTCTCGACGGTCTTTGCCGCGACCTCGGCGTCCTGCACCGCCTTGCGCTTGGCCATCTTGGCGCGGTGGCGTTCTTCGTCCTTGGGTTCGATAGTATCAGCCATGTCATTTCACCTTCAGCGGCAGTCCCGCCACCATCATCAGCACCGTATCGGCTATCGTCGCGACCTGCTGGTTGAGCCGGCCGGCGGCATCGCGAAACCGACGGGCGAGCGCATTGTCCGGCACGATGCCCTGGCCGACCTCGTTGGAGACCACGAGCCATGGCCCGCGCGGTCGCGACAACACATCGGCCAGCCCCCGGCATTCAGCCTCAATGTCATGTTCGGCCAGCATATGGTTGGTCAGCCACAGCGTCAGGCAGTCGATCAGGACAGGCCGGCCGTCAGGCAGGGCCTCGATCGCGCCGACGAGATCGAGCGGCGCATCGATGGTCGTCCAGCCCTCGCCGCGCCGCGATCGGTGCAGCGCGATGCGCTCGCGCATCTCGTCGTCATAGGCTTGCGCCGTGGCGATGTATGTCCACGGCGCCGGACAGGCCGTCACCAATCTTTCGGCATGCGCGCTCTTTCCGGAGCGCGCACCGCCGATGACCAGCGTCAGCGTCCCGCCGGAAGCAACGCGATCAGGCAAAGCTGTCGCGCAGGCTCGTCGCCGTGCCGGTCAAGCGGCCACGCACCACGCCGACGACGGCGCCGAGCACCAGCCAGAACACCAGATTGGTCAGCGTCACCGCCACCACGAACTGGTGATGCAGACCTTCCGGGATCGGCGACTCGAAATTGTCGGGCTGCGGCGCGCCGACGATATGCGGCGCCACGATCAATGCCACGGCAAGCAGCGCCAGCGGCAGCGACTTGCGGAAGGCAAGCAGGCCGAGACCGGCCGCTGTCGCCACCACTGTCGCCATCCACCAGATCTGGCGCTGGGCGAGATCGGCGGCCGGCATCGCCGGCAGTTCGGGCGGCAGGCCAAGGTTCGGAGCCAGCGTGAACACGGCAAAGCCAGCGAGCCCCCAGAACAGGCCCTGACGCCAATTGCCGATGCCGCCGGCAAACTCCGAAGCGGCGACCAGGATCAGAGCAAAGCCGATGCCGGTAACGACATTGGCAGCGATATTGAAGACGAAACGCTCGAAGCCATCGGCCGGCGCCCAGCCTTCGTCTTCCGGAGCGGCAGCTTCAGCCGGTGCGGCGCTGCTCATAGCAGTCGTGCTCATTGCGTTTTCGGCAGGTGCTATCGGCGCCGCGGCATGGTCATGCGCGTGGCCGCCGCCGGCCTGCTCGTAGACTTCCGCCTTCAGGATGAGCGGCACGGTGGCATAGGCCTGCATGCAGGCGAGGACGACGCCGGCCACAAGCCCTGCGATCGCCGCGATGAACACGACGTTGCGAAACAATGTCATGATGTCAGCCCCTCGTCAGTGGCAGGGAAACGCCATCGAATGGCGATAGTCGTGAGCGGCATTGTGGACCGCATCGATATGCGAGAAGCCGACAAAGCCCATGACGAAAATGCCGAGAAATGCAGCAAGCGCCAGCTGCAAGAAGCGCGACTGCGAGGAGACGGAAGCGCCGAGCGAGACGGAAGCGGTATTCATGTCTTGTCCTTTCGCCCTCCACCCGAGGGCATAGAAGTCAGTTCTCCTGTCGCCGGCAGGTCTCCTGGCTCGCGGATCAGCGCCCTTCCCCACCTTCCCGAAGAAACTCTTCAGTGGCATATGGAGAGGACTACCGCACACAGTTGCGGGGGCAGCCACGGCATTGGGCAAATTTTGCCCTCACCGCATTCCCTCTTGGTTCCAAAGGAACCGACGACGGCTGCGACTATAGGCAGAATCGTAACGCCCGGCAAACCAAATTCCGCCAGCTACCAGCGCGAATGCGCCGTCTTGGCAGGCCAGCCAGCCGGCGCCGTGATTGACAATTTTCGCGGCCGGGTGTCGGCTGGAGCATCACAGGAAGCCGGTCATGCAACCCAGCCCGAGCGAGCACGATCCCTATAACGGTTTGACGCGACTTGAACCGACGCTGCCGTCGTCGGCGTACTGGGACATCGACGCCCATCAGCGCGATCTCGACGCCATCTGGTATCGAAGCTGGCTGCTCGTCTGCCGCGAGGCCGACCTTGCCCAGCCGCTGGCGTTCAGGACATTCCGTGTCGGCACGCAGGAGATCGTCGTGCTGCGCGACGAGACCGGCGAGCTGCGCGCCTTCCATAACACCTGCCGGCATCGCGGCTCGCAGCTCTGCCAGGCGAGCGAAGGACGGCTGAAGGCGCGGCTCATCACCTGTCCCTATCACGCCTGGTCCTATTCGCTGCGTGGCGATCTCGTGCGCGTGCCGTCGAAATCGCTACCTGAAGGCTTCGACAAGGCCGATCATCCGCTCTATCGGGTCGCACTGTCGGTGTGGCGCGGTTTCGTCTTCGTCAATCTCAGGGAAGACGCCGCCGGTTCGGCCGAAACATCCTTCGATCCCGCATCCGGCAATCTCGCCAACTGGCCGCTGGAGACGCTGGTGTCGGGCCATGTGCTGCGCAAGGTGATGGACTGCAACTGGAAGATTTTCTGGGAGAACTTCAACGAGTGCCTGCATTGCCCGGGCGTTCACAAGGACCTGTCTCGGCTGGTGCCGATCTATGGCCGCGGCCTGATGGGGCGGCACGACGACCCGGAATGGGCCCGTTACGCCGACAATGACGCGCCGGAGTTTTCCGGTGGCCTGCGGGCCGGAGCCGAGACCTGGTCGCGCGACGGGCGCGTCCACGGCCCGGCCTTTCCCGAGCTGACGTCCGCCGAGCGTACCGCCGGGCAGACCTATGCCACCAATTTGCCGTCGATGTTCATCGTCGGCCATGTCGATTATGTCCGCACCGTGCGGCTGGTGCCGCTCGGCCCGGAGCAGACCGAACTGACCGCCGAATGGCTTTTTTCGCCCGAAGCGCTCGCCGATCCAACGGCTGATATCGACAACATCGTCGCCTTCGGCAGGCAGGTGCTGGAGGAAGACGCGGATATCTGCGAGGTCAACCAGAAGGGCCTGCGCTCGATGCGCCACGAGGCCGGCGTGCTGATGCCCGAGGAATATGAATTGCATCGCTTCCACAACTGGGTGCGCGAACGCCACAGCGCTTTCACCGACGCCCTGAACATCTGAGAGGTTTGGCCCGCCTTCTTTTGTCCGGGGCAACCGTGATAGTCGTCTTGCAGTGCTGAATCAGATTGCGAGACCATGAGCATCCTTACGCCAGTCGCCCCCGTTCAGGATCAATCGAAGACGAAGCGCATTATCGCCATCGACGTCGCACGCGGCATCGCCTTGCTTGCCATGGCGAGCTACCATTTCACCTGGGATCTCGAATTCTTCGGCTACACCGATCCCGGCCTGACCGCCTTCGGCTGGTGGAAGTTCTACGCGCGCTGCATCGCTTCGACCTTCCTGTTTCTGGTTGGCGTCAGCCTGTTCCTCGCCCATGGCAAACAGATCCGCTGGAACGGCTTCTGGAAACGCTTCGCCATGGTCGCCGGGGCGGCGCTCGCCATATCGGCCGCCACAAGGTTTGCCACGCCCGACAGCTTCATCTTCTTCGGCATCCTGCACGAGATCGCGCTGGCCAGCCTGCTCGGCCTGGCGTTTCTGCGGCTGCCGGCGCTGCTGACGCTTGTCGTCGCGGCTTTCGTCATCACCGCTCCGCTCTATCTCAGGTCCGGGATCTTCGACCATCCGGCCCTGTGGTGGGTCGGCCTGTCGGCAACCAATCCACGCTCCAACGATTATGTCCCGCTGTTGCCGTGGTTCGGCGCCGTGCTTGCGGGCATCGCGGCGGCAAAGCTCAGCTCCGCCTCCGGCATGCTGACGCGGCTGGCGAGCGTCACGCCTGCCCGCTGGACAAATCCGCTGGTCTTTATCGGCCGGCACAGCCTCGCCTTCTATCTGATCCACCAGCCGGTGCTGATCGGCTCGGTCTGGCTGTTTTCGCAGATCATGCCGGCACCGGTCGAAACCAGGCAGGTGACCTTCCTGAAAGAATGCCAGATGTCGTGCGAGCAATCGCGCGACACGGAGTTCTGCTCCAGCTATTGTGTGTGCATGCTCGATACGCTCGAGGGCGAGGCGACGCTTGATCGGCTCTACAGCAACGACCAGGCTGCAGACTGGAAGGCACATCTCGACGAGCTCGCCGGCGCCTGCACAGCCAAAGCCGACAGCACTTTGATGGAGGGAGGAGCACAATGACCGACCATCAGCCTAAACCGGGGCAGCCTAAACCGGGGTTTATACCGTGGCCGCCACTGATCTATCTCGCAGCCATCGCCGTCAGCATCGCGCTTGGCTTGCTCTATCCGCTTCCATGGATCGGCGGCCTTCTAGGCGACATCCTGTTCGCGGCCGGCTGGGTGGCATTGTTCGGCGTCGTCGCACTCTGGTTCACGGCGATCCGCACCATGATCCGGGCAAAGACGACGCTCCACCCAAACGCCGTGCCGGACCACCTGGTCACATCAGGCCCTTTCGCCGTCAGCCGCAACCCGATTTATCTGGCCAACACGCTGCTGCTGATCGGCGTGGCCCTTGTCTCGGGGATTGTATGGTTCCTGCCGCTGGCGATCATCGCGGCCTTCGCAACGCAGAAGATGGCGATCGAAGGCGAGGAGAAAGTCCTGGCGACGAAATTCGGCAAGAAATACCGGGATTACGCGAAAAAGGTGCGGCGCTGGATTTGAGGCGTGCGGCAAAGGCCACTCAAGTGTTGACGCCGAGCTCCACCAGTCGCTCGACGCAGGATTCCTCAGCCTGGTCGAGCTCGGCCAGGGTCTCTTCGAGGTCCCGGCGCTTCTGGCGCAGATCCTCTCGCTTTTCCTCGATGCGCTTGATCATCAGATTGAGTTGACCGACCTCCCCGGGCGGCTCCTTGTACATCTGGATGATTTCGCGGATTTCGTTGATCGAAAAGCCGAGCCTCTTGCCGCGCATGATCTGGCGGATGAGATGCCGGTCCGACGGGCGAAACAGCCGCGTGCGGCCGCGCCGTACCGGCTGCACCAGCCCCTCGTCCTCATAGAAGCGCAGCGTCCGCGTCGAAACATCGAATTCGCGGGTCAGTTCTGTGATCGAATAATATTCCCGCATCATCACTCCAAATGCCCGGAAAGCGGCGCGATCACCCATCATGCGGCGATGCCCTTCATTCACAAAAGCGGCTCGTCCCGTACCGGAATCGATCGGTTGGCTCTCCGTCAAAACTTCGCACGCAACTTACGTAAAAGTCAATTGAAGTGCCTTATCCGGCTCCGGCGCCCAGATGCAGCCACCAGGTTGCAAGGCTAAGGAAGGCGAGGAAACCGATAACGTCGGTAATCATCGTCGTGAAGATTGATGACGAAATCGCCGGATCGGCGCCGAGCCTGTCGAGGAACAGCGGAATCAGAATGCCGCCGAGTGCCGCGGCCAGCATGTTCACGATCATCGCCGCGGCAATGACGAAACCGAGGTCGGGATTGTGAAACCAGAGGCCGGCGACCAGCCCGAGGATCGCCGCAATGACCATGCCATTCAGCAAGCCGACCACAACCTCGCGGCGAATGACGCGACCGGCATTGTAGATATCGAGGTCACGTGTGGCGAGCGCGCGCACGGTCACTGTCATCGTCTGCGTGCCGGCATTGCCGCCCAGCGAGGCGACAATCGGCATCAGTGCGGCAAGTGCGACCATTTCCTCGATCGTCGCGCCGAACATACTGATCACCGAGGCCGAGATGAAGGCCGTCCCGAGGTTGACCAGCAGCCACGGAACGCGCGAGCGCGAGGTCGAGAAAATGCTGTCCGAGAGTTCTTCGTCGCCGACACCACCCATGCGCAGCAGATCCTCCTCTGCTTCCTGCTGGATGACGTCGACGACATCGTCGATCGTCAGCACGCCGACCAGCCGGTCATTCTCGTCGACGACGGCGGCGGAGAGAAGGTCGTATTGCTCGAATTCGCGCGCCGCCTCTTCCTGATCCATCTTGGCCGGAATGGCGTGCCTGGTCTCATGCATGACCTCTTCGACCTTGACCGAACGCTTGGTGCGCAGGATCTGGTCGAGATCGATGGCGCCGAGCAGCTTGAAGCTCGGATCGATGACGAAGATCTGGCTGAAGCGGTCGGGAAGGTTCTGGTCCTCGCGCATGTAGTCGATGGTCTGGCCGATCGTCCAGAACGGCGGCACCGCGACGAACTCCGTCTGCATGCGGCGGCCGGCGGTCTCTTCGGGATAGGCGAGCGAGCGGCGCAGCCTGATCCGCTCGGTGAACGGCAGTTGCGACAGGATTTCGTCCTGGTCTTCCTTTTCGAGATCCTCGAGGATGTAGACCGCGTCGTCGGAATCGAGGTCCTGCACCCCCTGGGCGATCTGCGCGTTGGGCAGATTGTCGACGATGTCGCGGCGTATCGCCTCGTCGACCTCGGTCAGCGCGGAAAAGTCGAAGTCGGCGCCCAACAATTCGACCAGCGCGCGGCGCTGCTCGGGATGAAGCGCCTCGAGCAGATCGCCGAGTTCCGATTGGTGCAGGTCGTCGACTTCACGCTTCAGCGTCAGCGTGTCGCGATCGGCGATCGCTGCGCCGATCTGGGCAAGGAACGACGACAGAATGGCGCCGTCCTCGCCATAGATGTCGGCGTGGCTGTCTTCAGCGGCCCTGGCGCCGGTCGTCTGTTCGTCCTGGCCTTCCACCAGCGCCTCCCGCCATCAGAATTCCGGAAAAGGTGCCTGTCAGGTCTAGAGCATCGAGCCCAAAAGTGGAAACCGGTTTTGGCAAAATCCGATGCCCAAACACAAAGATAGAGCGGCGGCACGTCTAGACTTGAAAGTCCGCCGCTCTATGACGCAACGCGCGGGAATATCAAACGAAAATGCGCCCTGTCCTGCAGGGAGGCGAAGGCTGATGCGACTTGGATTAGCGGACGGGCGATCGTTTACTCCTGATCGTCCGAAGCAGGAACGGATCGATCATCTGGCATTATCGTTCTCTCGTAGGCGCCAAGATGAAACCACGATTGCGCAACAAAACTTAACATCACTTCACGCATGCGGCCACTTTCATCTGAAATGGTGAGAGCATCGGGGGCTTATCGCCTCGCTATACTGGAGCACGCATGTTCGCCAAAATGGACTCTGGAATATTTGCCGGCCGGGCTTCTCTTGCAGCGATGGCCATCCTGTTTTCAACGCATCCGGGAACAGCACTTGCTGCCGACGCCATTGCCGTGAATTCAGACGATTTCCTCCCGCCGCCCGAACCTTCCCGTTTCGGGCGCATCGAGCAAAAACTGGCCGACTGGCATGTTGTCGTAGGCGGCGGCGCGATCATCGTTCCAAAGTACGAGGGCAGCGACGAGTTCAAGATCATGCCGGTGCCCTTTGTCACAGCGACATTCCGCGACGTGGTAACGATCGATCCGACAGGCGCCGACATTGCAATCTATAAACAAGACCGGTTCGCATTCAGCGCGCGGCTTGGTTATGAAATGGGCCGCGATGAAGACGATGCCGACCGTCTGCGCGGGCTGGGAGACATCGGCATGGGCGCCACCGTCGGCGGGAAGGCCGCCGTGAATTTCGGCCCGGCTGAAATCTTTGCGCAAGTGGACAAGACCATCGGCGGCAGCGATGGCCTAGTGGGTGAGGTCGGGATCGAGGTCAGCCAGCCGCTGTCCCAATCATTGATGATTGGCGCCCGCGCTTCCGCCGTCTTCGCCGACGAAAATCATATGCAGGCCTATTTCGGCGTCACGCCGGAACAATCGGCTCGCTCTGGGCTGGCGCGCTATGATGCCGGCGCCGGGTTGAAGCGCGCCGATTTTTCGGTCTCCGCCACATATATGCTCAACCAGAACTGGATGGTGCGCGGCGAAGCGGGAATCGGCGTTCTCGTGGGTGACGCCGCCGACAGTCCGATCGTCGTCGAAAAGATCCAGCCTTCAGGCATGCTTCTCGTCGGATATCGGTTCTAACCGCCCACACAGGTTACCAGTCCAGGCAATGGCAAACGTCGCACGGCACCAGGGCGATTTGAACGCCGAGTCCAAATCGACAAGGCAAGTTTGGCGCATCCTCATTGTCGAAGACGATGTCGAGATCGCGCGCATGCTGGGCGAGACGCTCACTGAAAACAGCATGATCGTGGAAATAGCCGAGAGCGGCGTCCGGATGGACGCCGCGCTTCGCAACCAGAAGTTCGATCTCATCGTGCTCGATGTCATGCTCCCCGGTGAAAACGGCCTCAGCATCTGCCGCCGTCTTCGCGCGCAAACGAACGTTCCGATCCTGATGCTGACCGCGCTTGGCGAAGAAATCGACCGTATCTTCGGACTGGAGATCGGCGCTGACGACTACGTGACGAAACCGTTCAGCGCGCGCGAGCTGACGGCCAGGATACGGGCGTTGCTGCGCCGGACGGCCTACGCTCCCGAAGAGCGGGATTGGTCGAAGGCGCTTCTCTTCAACGGCTGGCGCCTCGACCCTATCCGTCGGCAATTGCATGATCCGAGCAATGCGCGGGTTTCGACTACGACGCATGAATTCGACCTGCTGCTCGCCTTCTGCCGCAACGCCGGCCGGGTTCTGTCGCGCGAGGAGCTTCTCGGCGTCACTCATGCCGGGCTCGCCGGACCGATCGAGCGAAGCGTCGACGTCCATGTCAGCCGCATCCGCCAGAAGATCGAAAAGGACGCGCGCGATCCGGTGCTTCTCAAAACTGTTCGGCTGGGTGGCTACATCTTCACCGCGACGGTGGAGGAAGCATGAGGAATTTCATCCGTCGCAGCCTGCCGCAGTCAGTGCGTGGGCAACTTGCGGCAATCATTCTCGTCGCGGTATTTGTGATCCTGTCCACCGGATCGGTCATCGAAAGCTTTACCAGGAATATCGACCTGCCGGTCATCGACGACAGCGTCGTGCGAGCCAGCGTGATTGCCGGCCTGTTGCGCAAAGCACCAGCGACAGCTCGTAACGAGATCCTCGCAGCGACGGCTCGTGCGGGCCTGGATTTCAAGATAATTTCGAAGGAAAAGACCGACAGTATTCCATATTCTTATCTGCAATGGCGAAACATCGAATGGCTTCTTGGGGTCGAAGACAGGCCGATTGACGGGCGGTGGCTGACCATCGACGGTCAATCCGCGTTTGTCATCGGCCTGGATCAGCAGACCATCCTGGCTCATTTCGGAGTGCCCGATACCTTACTGACCTCAGACCTCGTCCATTCCTTATTCTACAAGTTTATGGCTTTCATCGCCTTGCCCACCCTGATCTGGCTGTTTGCGGTGTGGGCCGTGACGGATCCATTGAAACGCATCTCGACGGCTGTCGGTTCGGCCGAGATCGAGAATGGCGACGAGCTTTTCGTCGAACGCGGCTCCATCGAAATGGTCGGCCTGGCGCGCGCGCTGAACAGGATGAGAACACGCATCCGGACCATGATCGAAAACCGCACACGCATGTTGCGCAGCGTCAGCCACGATCTGCGCACGCCTTTGACGCGGCTGCGGCTTCGCGCCGAGCGCATGGACGATGGGCTCATCCGAACCGCGATGCTGTCCGATATCCAGCATATTGAAGATCTGGTAGACGAGACCTTGACCTATCTGCGCAACGACGTCTCGACAGAGAAGCTGCAGCGCGCCGACATTGCCAGCGTGCTGCAAACCGTCTGCGCCGAATTTTCGGACGTCGGGTTTCCGGTCTCATATTCCGGGCCGGACCGGCTTCTGGGCTGGTGCAAACCCAATGCATTGGCGCGGGCGATCACCAATCTCTGCGACAACGGCGTCAGGTTCGCCGGCAACGTCACCGTCGCATTGACGCAGACCGATACAGCGGCGCGCATCGCGGTCGTCGATGATGGGCCGGGCATTCCGACACTCGCGCGCGCCCGCGTCTTCGAACCGTTCTTCAAGGAGGACACGTCGCGCGGTGGTACGTCGAAGCATGGCTTCGGTCTGGGTCTGTCGATCGTTGCGGACATCATCCAGGGGCACGGCGGCAAGATCGAATTGCAGGACAACCAGCCAACCGGGCTCGTCGTTACCGTCGATCTGCCGAATGAACCAAATGTCCAGCCGTCATAAGACGGCCCGCCCCGAGAGGACACGGTGTGTTGGACCAGGGCAGCAAAATTGGGTCTCTCAATGTTTGCCGATGGAGGCCGGAATCCCTATATAGTTGAACCTGCGCTCGCTTCGACCGCGGGCGTGCGGAGATCAATCGTAGAGAAGGATACAGATGCCGAACGACAACTCGGATGCGGCGATACCTAGAATTGCTCTTATTTCAACCCATGGCTACGTTGCAGCCAACCCACCACTGGGCGCGGCCGATACCGGCGGACAGGTGGTCTACGTCCTGGAACTGGCCAAAAAGCTGGCCCAATTGGGCTATGCTGTCGATATTTGGACGCGACGATTTGAAGACCAACCTCCTATCGATGAAGTGGCCGACGGGGTTCGTGTTCTGCGTGTCGCCTGTGGCGGACCCGATTTCATTCCCAAGGAATATCTCCACCGCCACCTTCTCGAATGGTGTGAAAACGCGCTGCGCCTAATTCGCAGGGAAAACCTCTCCTACGACTTCATCAACAGTCACTACTGGGATGCGGGTGTGGCGGGGCAACGACTGTCGGAGGCGCTCACTATCCCGCACATCCATACGCCGCATTCTCTCGGCATATGGAAACAGCGCCAGATGAAGACGGACTACCCGGACAAGGCCGATACATTCGAAGCCGAATTCAATTTCACCGAGCGCATAAAGCACGAGACGATCATCTATCGAAGCTGCGCCATGGTGATTGCAACAACGCCGCCGCAGGTGGACATGCTGGTCGAAGACTACAGCCTAGAGCGCGACCGCGTGCACATGATCCCGCCCGGTTACGACGACAACCGGTTCTTCCCCGTCAGCGAGGCGTCTCGCCGGCTGATCCGCCACCGGCTCGGTTTCGAGGGACGAACGATCCTGGCGCTCGGCCGGCTCGCCACCAATAAGGGCTATGACCTGCTGATCGATGCGTTTTCCGTGGTGGCGCCGCGTGTGCCGGATGCGGTCCTGAGGCTCGCCGTCGGCGGCGAGAACATGGACGAGCAGGAACAGAAGATCCTGAACCAGCTCAAGGAACAGGTTGAACAGCTAGGCTTGCAGGATCGTGTCGTCTTCTCCGGCTATGTTGCCGACGAGGATCTGGCCGACACCTATCGTGCGGCGGACATGTTCGTGCTGTCGAGCCGCTACGAGCCGTTCGGCATGACCGCGATCGAGGCAATGGCCTGCGGAACGCCCACCGTGGTTACGATCCATGGCGGCCTCTATCGCGGGATCAGCTATGGCCGGCACGCGCTCTTCGGTGATCCGTTCGACAAGGAAGACCTCGGCATCACGATCGTCAAACCTATGAAGCACCCGCGCCTCTACGGCCGACTGGGTCGCATGGGTGCGCACAAGGCGCGCAGTCTGTTCACCTGGACAGGTATCGCGCAACAGCTGGTCAGCCTTGTCGAGGGACGTCCGGTGTTGAAGGCGGTCGACGACCATGATTGGGACGAACCGTGGAACGACGGCGATTGAGACCGATCGCGCTTCTATCGAGTGATCTCGACGGGACGCTCGCAGGCGATCCGCCAGCGACGTCACGCTTTCGGTCCAAATGGGAAGCGCTCGACCCCGAGCACCGCCCGATTCTCGTCTACAATAGCGGTCGTCTGGCCGACGACATTTTGAATTTCGTCGACGAAGTCGGCCTGCCAGCGCCGGACTACGTGATCGGGGGTGTCGGCACGATGCTCGCCGGCCCGCGGCACACCTCGCGCCCCGCACACTTTACTGATTTGGGGCACTTTACCCAGAGGTTTTCGGAAGGCTGGTCGCTTGAAAAGGTCGATGCGGTGCTCGGATCGCTCAAAGACACCATCCGGCAACCCGACGGTTATCAACACGCCTTCAAATCGAGCTGGTACCTGCACGACGCAAGTCCGGACGCCCTTGCCAGCATCGAGCGCGCGCTGGAGGATGCCGGCCTGTCCGTGACGATGATCTATTCGAGCGGACGCGATCTCGATATCCTGCCGCGTTCAGCAGACAAGGGGCAGGCGCTGGCCTGGCTCTGCAATGAACTCGACATCGGCCTTGATGAGGTGGTCGTCGCCGGCGATACCAACAACGATCGCAGTATGTTCGACCTGCCGGGTGCGCGCGGGATTGTCGTCGCCAATGCCCTACCCGAACTGCTTGACATGGCTCAGGACAACCCGCTGATTTACAGCGCGAAGGAACAGTTCGCCCTTGGTGTCGTCGAAGGCCTCGTTCATTGGTCGGTGTTTGAGAATGCCCAATCCTGAGCTGGAAATCCAATCCTGAACTGGAAATAGGATCTCCTCGTCAGGGTTTGAGCGCCCATACCGTCGCGTGTAGAACGGCACCCGCTTCGGCGATGAGACGTGCGGATTGTATCGGCTCAAAACCGCTGATCCGTTTCGTGCCAGCCCAACGACCGCGATCGGCGAACACCTCGATCGATCCGTAGTCGAGGAATATCCGCAGCCGTTTTGGGCGGGCTCCCTTGGCGATATAGTGAGGAGATTCCGCCGCGTCGTCTCCATGACAAATGGCAAGTCCCTCGTCGTCGACGACAACGTCGAGGCGGACAGTTGGATGCTCGAGCTTCAGGTGGAAATGGACCCCCGGTTTTTCCAACTCGAACAGGATTTCGACGGCGCCGTTGATAAAGCTTACCTGCTCTCCGGCCGCAAGGCGTGTTCGGTCCAGAATATGGCTCCGCAGGCTCTCGGCAGCTCCGATGGGCGGGGTATGCAACTCGCCTGCAGACAGATGGATATTGCGAGGCAGCGTCATGGCGGTGGGGAAATCGATCGCCGGTCCGGTGTCGGCCCAGTTGGCAAGCCAGCCTATACCGACAATGGCATCACCGTCGACGAAGGCCTGGAAGGCGTAGTTATCCGTCCCGAAGTCCAGTTCCTGTTCGAATTCCTTGGCAAAAGTCTGTCCATCGAACCAGCCTACAATGGCCATTGTCAGGTTCTTGCGCCGGGTGGACTGGTCCTCACTGTTCATCAACCCGAGAATTAGAACCCAGCGCGTCGCGGGATCGGTCGCAGGCCCGTCGAGCGGCAGCAGACAGGGACATTCGATCGCCGTCGTCCGATAGTGTTTCTCGACCAGAAGCTTGCCGATATACGTCCAGCCGCTGGCCGCCGTATGGTCATGGGTTTCGTAGAGCAGGACAACGCCGCCTTCGCTGCTCTGGCTGCCCAGCAGCATTTTCCAAAGGCCATCCGGCCCCCTGAACACGTATGGGTCGCGAAAATCCGCTGTCAGTCCCTCGTCAAGCGGGCGGTATGGCAGGATGACGTCCGCATTTCCCGCCATGATGAGGTCGCTGGAAGTGGCAGTGAGTTGGATCTGCTGTTCTGGGATGCGGTCCTGTACCTGCTCGGTAAAAAAGACGCGAATGCCCGGGCCATCGGCAAGCGGGACGGCCGAGCCGGAATACGCACCGCCCCGTCTGTCGGGCCGTGCGGTAAGATCTTCCGATGGGAACAGGAAGATAGGCATGTGGCGCCATCGCAAATAATCCGAAGATACGGCGTGCCCCCAATGCATCGTGTTCCACCGAAGACCATGGGAATAGTGCTGATAAAAGAGATGTGGGCGACCTCCAAATCGGCCAAAGCCGTTGGGATCGTTCATCCAGCCGAACGGCGGACGAAAATGATAGCTGTCAGGGATGTTCGGCGGCGCATTTCCCGGATTGGTGTGGATAACTGTAATACCTGTCTCCAGCACGTCGGCCAACGCGAACCAATAGGCAACCGACACCGAGGTTTGATCCGTGTCGTAATCCAGTTCGACGCTGCCACCGCCGAAGACGTGAAAAATCCTGAATTCATACTCTTCGGCGTTCGTAACGCTTACCTCGCCGAACTTGCCACGGACATTGGAAAAAGACAGCGAGCCCGGAACGTCCGGCTTGGTCGCCTTGAGCCAGATATGGAACGTGGCGTTGACTGGCAGGTCGGCATGCAGGCTTCGAATGGTGTCCCCTCCCGCAATCCTTACCTGGACCTGGCTGTCACTCATGAAGATGGCTCCGTTCCGTGTGGCGTTCCCGGACAGATAGAGTATCAAACCCGGTTTTCGACCTGGAAATGCGTTGCAGAAGGTTAAAGCTGGATCCTCACTTTAGCAAAGTCGTCCCCGGATCGATGGTCTTCGACGTCCATCCGCCGCACGGATCGGCGCCAGCATCGGTCTCAGCCTCCTTTGGCGAGGCACGGGAATATCAAAAAAATGCGTGCTAAAAACCACGTTCTACGAAATCTTCGCGCCCGCCCGGACCAGCTGCCGGGTTGGGTCGGACGTCGGCCCGCTACGCTGAAAGCTGAATTTTAGGAGAATCTCATGGCCATCGGTCCTGACACCAAAAGTGTCTACACCATTGCCCCGACGCCGTTCGAGGCGGATGGCAAGATTGACTGGGAATCACTCGATTCGATGGTCGATTTTTACGAGCGCTGCGGCGTCGATGGGATGACCATCCTCGGCATCATGGGCGAGGCCCCGAAGCTCGACGCCGGCGAATCGCTCGAGATCGTCAAACGCATCGTGGCGCGCACCAAGCTGCCGGTCATCGTCGGCGTCTCCGCACCCGGCTTCGCCGCCATGCGCAGCCTTGCGCGTGCCTCGATGGAGGTCGGCGCCCAGGGCGTGATGATTGCGCCGCAGCCATCGCTGCGCACCGACGACCAGATCGTCACCTATTTCCGCAACGCATCCGAAGCAGTCGGCGAGGATGTTCCTTTCGTCCTGCAGGACTATCCGCTGACCCTCTCGGTCGTCATGACGCCGGCCGTCATCCGCCGCATTGTCACCGACAATCCGGCCTGCTTCATGCTCAAGCACGAGGACTGGCCGGGCCTGGAGAAGATCAGCGCGCTGCGCGGCTTCCAGAAGGACGGCTCGCTACGGCCGCTGTCCATCCTCACCGGTAATGGCGGCCTCTTCCTCGACTTCGAGATGGAGCGCGGCGCCGACGGCGCGATGACTGGCTATGCTTTCCCCGATATGCTGGTCGACGTGGTGAAGCTGTCTGCCACCGGCGAGCGCGACAAGGCGCACGATCTTTTCGACGCCCACCTGCCCTATCTGCGCTATGAGCAGCAACCCGGTGTGGGACTTGCGGTACGCAAATATGTGATGATGAAGCGCGGTGCCATCGCGTCCGATGCCCAGCGCAAGCCGGGCAGCGCGTTGTCGGCGGCGGCCAGACAAGAGGTAGACTACCTGCTTTCGCGGCTGGAAAGCCGCGTCTAGCTTTCGTCTTCGGCTTTGCCGATCTTCTTTGGACACATCGATGTTGTCCCTCCCGGCTGGTTGGGAAAAAGGGATGTCGAACTGGGTCAGCGGCCGGACCGCTGATAGCCGGCGTGTTTTCTGCGCGAGCCGTAGCGCTTCTCGTAAAGCGGTCGCAGCAGCGACTGAATGTCAGGATCGGACACGCGCCTGCCTGTGGTTCTTGCCGAGTTCTTGATTCGCCTGACCCGCCCATCGAGGGCTCGGCGCACTTCGTGCGGAAAGATGCCGTTTCGATACATCGCGCTCTCCTGATTGACGAAAATGTTGGGCCTGATTGACGAAAATTTTGGGCGCGATAGTCGAAGGGCCGCACTACGGAATGATTTCAGCGAGGAGGAATTTGATTACAGTTGTAGCAACGGCGGAAGAGCAGCGATCCGCTGCCGCCCGGAACGGCTCAGCCTATGATCAGCGCATTGTCGCCGGCAACCACAGGGCGATCTGCGGGAAGATGATCAGCAGCACTGTCGTCACGACGAGCGCAATCGTCAGGATGCTGGTGCCCTTGTATACCTTCGTCAGGTCGGCTTCCGCGGTCGTGCCAACGACGAACGCGACGAGGCCGACCGGCGGGAAGACAAGCCCCATGGCGACCATCATCATGGAAACGACGCCGAACCAGATCGGATCGAAGCCGAGCGAAGTGATGAGCGGGAACGTCAGTTGCAATGTCAGAAGCAGCAGCGGGATCTCGTCCATGAACATGCTGATGACGAAGTAGACCGCCAAAATGCCGATGATCACCATCCAGCGATTGAGATCCATCGCGGTCACCAACGCGACGATCTCCTGCGGAATGCGGCTGAGCGTCATGTAGTGGCCGAATAAGGTCGCGCCGATCAGGATCAGGAAAATCATGGCGGAGGTGCGAATCGTCGATTTCAGCGCCTCCAGCACGCCATGCGCCGACAGCCCGCCAAGTGCGACGCCGATCACGCCCGCCATCAACGCGCCGACCGCGCCCACCTCGGTCGGAGTAGCGATCCCGAGGTAGAGCAGCGCGATCCCGATGACGATGAGCAACAGGCTCGGCCACACGCGCGCGAGGCTTGCCCAGCGCTCCCTGCCGGGAACCCGATAGGTCTCCGGTGCGTGCGACGGGCTGATCTTGGCCCAGAGATAGATCGTCAATGTCAGCAGGATACCGACCAGAATGCCAGGCATGATGCCGGCGATCAGCAGCTTGCCGACGGAAGTCTGCGTGGTGAGCCCGTAGATCACCATGGCGACGCTTGGCGGGATCAGGATGTCGAGCGTGGCACCGACGCCGATCGCGCCGGCGGCAAGCTCTTCGGAATAGCCGTGCCGGCGCATCTCCGGCATGGCGATCTTCGACATCACCGAGGCCGCGGCGACGCTCGCACCCGACATCGCGCCGAAAACCCCGCAGGACAACACG
Source organism: Mesorhizobium sp. M6A.T.Ce.TU.002.03.1.1 (assembly GCF_003997275.1). Classification (NCBI taxonomy): domain Bacteria; kingdom Pseudomonadati; phylum Pseudomonadota; class Alphaproteobacteria; order Hyphomicrobiales; family Phyllobacteriaceae; genus Mesorhizobium; species Mesorhizobium sp. M6A.T.Ce.TU.002.03.1.1. The sequence continues at coordinate 31,227 of NZ_RZTI01000034.1, read as the reverse complement.
GTGGCGATAGCAAGCCCACCTGGGATGAGCGACAACCAGTTGCTCGCGGCGGTGTAAAGGTCGCGCGCGAGCCCGCTCGAAGCCGAGAAATAGGCCATCAGGATGAACATCGGGATCGTCGTGAGGGCATAGTCCGCCACCGTATCGAACGGCGTCAGGGCGACGATGCCCAGTATCTTGGCGAGATCGCCGGTCACCACATAAATGCCCAGCATTCCCGACGCGGCAAGCGCGACCGCGATCGGCACGCCGAGCAGCAGAAGCGCGACCAGTGCGACTAAGGGAAGCGCGGTGACCATCGGCTAGCGTTCACGACGCGGCGAGCCGGTCAGGATTGCCAGCGCAAGAATGAGGAAGCCGAGCGGGGGCAGCAAATACGCCGGGCCGACCGGAATCGGCAGCGCGCTCAGCGTCGTAGGCTCGAAGAGCGAGCGGTATGCCTGCTGCACGGTCGCCGCCGCGAACACGAGGCAGCACAATATGGCGACGATGTATGCGAGGTGATCAGTAATCGATCGCGGCAACGGCGAAAGCCGATCCACCAGAAAGGTCACCCGGATGAAGGCTCCGCCTCGAAATGCGGAAGGCAGGCCGAGAAAGATTGCCGCGGTCATCAAGTATTTCTCGGTGAGCTCGTAGGCGATCAGGATCGGGCTGTTCAAAAAATAACGACAGACGGCATCGGCGCTGGTCAGCAGCATCATGATGGCGGTCGCAGTGACGGCGGCGTAAACGAGCATGAACTCGCAACGCCGCTGCCATTTCTCGATTCGTCCAAGAACGATCATGTCTTGGGATGGTGGCATCGTGTCGGACATCGGCTTTTCGTTGAGGCGTCATCTCGCTCTGAGAACCGCCGAACATCAGTCGTTCAACATCTCGATGGTGGCTTCAAGAATCTGTCGGGCCTCCTTGTGGCCTTTGGCTTCCATTTTTTTGACCCAAGCGTCCCAGAGCGGCTGAGCGGCGACCTTGTTCCAGCGCACCACCTCCTCCGTCGGCATCGCGTAGCGGATCATCTCGCGGTTTTCCGCCTCGGCCCCGTCGAGGGCTGCCTGCTCGGCTGCGTCGAAGAAGTTCCTGCCCCATAATTTCGAACCTTCGAGGCCGCTGACGCTCATGATGGCGTCGCGGATATCCATGGGCAGGCTGTCCCATTTCTGTTTGTTGGCGCACAGCGAGCCGTACACGGCAGAGAGCGGCGCGATCGTGTAGTATTTCGCGACCTCGTAGAGCCGGAAGGCATTCACCGCCTCCCAGGGCGCTCCCATGCCGTCGACCACGCCCTTGTCGAGGGCCTGTTGACATCCGGCATCGGGACCAGTGTCGGCACGGCGCCCAGCGCCTTCATCTGCTCGGTCGGCGGTCCGCCGGTCACGCGTATCTTGAGACCCTTCAAATCCTCCAGCGTCTTCACCTGTTTGCTGGTGGTGAGGATGAAGTACGGATGGCTCGTCCACAGCGCCAGCGGCTGGGTCTCAGCATATTCCTCCCGTATGGCGGGGAACCTTTCGTAGAGTTTCCACAACACTTCGCTGCCTTTCTCGGCGGACGTGATCGGCAGGCCAGGCAGGGTGATCACATCCGACAGCGGGGTGACGTCCGGCCAGTAGCCGTGGAAGCACCAGCCAATGTCGACGACGCCGGCGCGCACCGCGTTCCACGTCTCCGTCCCTTTCACCAAGGTCTGCCCCGGATAGTGCTCGATCTTCACGCGGCCTTTGGTTGCTTCCTCGATCTTCTTGATCCAGGGCTGCATCGCGTGGACGGAGCCCCAGGCGGTCGGCGGATTCTGATCGGCCACTGTCAGTGTCACTTCCTGCGCGGGTGCCGCTGCGGTCAGGGCAAGTACAGTGCCCACGATCCCGATCGCCGAGAGAAGGTTTCTGACGACATCCCATGACTGCTGATAGATCATCCTTCGCGCTCCGCACTCTCATGTCATGAATGGCGCTGTCTCGGAGAATTGCGCTACAGAATGATTTCAGCGTAACGGAATTTAGTTACGTCTGTAACAGCGGGGAGAGTCGTTGTTGATCGGCGGCGCCGCCATATGGCAATTTGCTGTGGAAGGAGGCGGGCGGCTTGGCACTGATGCTGGCCAAACGGCAGCGTCAACAGCAATTGGGGAGACCCATGGCCAATGCTGAGGAACTCCGGAGCTACATCATCAAGGGTGGCGAGGAAGGGCGGTCGCGGCTCGCCCTCATCTCGCACGTGCTGGCGCCGGCAACCCGAGCGCTTCTCGATCGCTTCGAACCGCTGAACGGAATGTTGGCGCTGGACGCCGGTTGCGGCGGCGGTGACGTCAGCTTCGAGTTGGCGGCTCGGGTCGGTTCAAACGGCCGCGTCGTCGGATTCGATCTCGACGAAGAGAAGCTGGCGGCGGCCCGCGAAGAGGCAGCCAACCGCGGCCTCGCCAATGTCGCGTTTCACAAGGCGAGCGTGCTCAATCCATGGCCAATCTCGGGCGCCGCGTTGGTCTATATCCGGTTCGTTCTCACGCATCTCGCGAGCCCGGAGGAAGTGCTGGCGAGAGCAAGGGCGGCGCTGGCGTCCGGCGGCGTCTTGATCGTCGAGGATATCGACTATGCCGGCCAATTCTGCGATCCGCCTTGTCCGGCCGTTGATCGCTATAGCGAGCTCTTTGTCGCGACGCTCAAGGCGCGTGGCGGCGACCCGTTCATCGGGCGCAGGCTGGTCCGCCTTCTGGAAAGCGCGGGCTTTGCTAGTGTCGACTCCGGCCTCGTCCAACCCTTCGGGCGAAGCCGCGACATCAAACAGACCACATCGCTCACCATGGCGGCGATCGCCGGAGCCGTCGCAGCATCGGGCATCGCCACCGCCGAAGAGGTCGACCACGTGACGCGCGAGATCAAATCCTTTGCCGACCGGTCGGACACGACCATATCCCTTCCACGCATCTTTCAGGCGTGGGGGCGAATGACGTACTGACAGATGCATTGCCTTCCGGCAACGGCCTTGCCGTATGACGGCTTTGGGTCAAGCCACGCGGTTAGTGCGCGGCTTACCGCGCGCCCAAACCGCCCGCAGTTTCGCGCAGTGTTTCAGTTTGCATGAACAGTCTTGGGAAGAACTGCAAGGAAACAGAAATTGCGAGGTAGAATAATAGCTTATTGGATAAAGCTGGTGCGGTCGAGAAGACTCGAACTTCCACGGGTTGCCCCACAGCGACCTCAACGCTGCGCGTCTACCAATTCCGCCACGACCGCACGTGGTAGGAGCCGAAACGAACCGGCTCGCGGCGTGTAGCAAATCGTTTCCGGCGAAACAAGGGCGCGTCGCGCAATAATTGCCCGGGCTTCGGCATAACCCTTCAAAGAGCTGGAACGCGCCCGGAACTGGACGTTTCGCCCGATTGCCGCCATATGTGAGGCTAATGCATGTCGCCCAAAAGTGCGCAGCGGTTTTGGGACAACGATATGCATAAAACGAAAATCTAAAGCGTGCCCACGGTTCCCTTCAAACGCGGCGCGCTTTAGACGAGACACGCCATGACAGAACGCAGCCAGATCGCCACGTCGTTCCTGCCCCTGCCCGGTTCGGCGCCGGTCGAATGGCGGATCGAACCCGGCCTCACCGCCTATCCGGATGCGCTTGCCGTTATGGAGGCGCGTGCCGAAGCGATCCGAAGCGGCGCCGCCGGCGAGATGGTCTGGCTGGTCGAGCATCCGCCGCTCTACACCGCCGGCACCAGCGCCCGCATCGAGGACCTGATCGAGCCAGACCGTTTCCCGGTGTTCGCGGCCGGGCGCGGCGGCGAATACACCTATCACGGGCCAGGCCAGCGGGTCGCTTATGTGATGCTCGACCTGAAGCGGCGGCGCGAGGATGTCCGCGCCTTCGTCGCGGCACTTGAACAATGGATCATCGGCACGCTCGCCGCCTTCAACGTGCTCGGCGAACGGCGCGAGGACCGCGTCGGCGTCTGGGTGGTGCGACCGGATCGCCCCACCCTGCCTGACGGATCGCCGGCCGAGGACAAGATCGCTGCCATCGGCATCAGGCTGAGGCGCTGGGTGAGCTTTCACGGCATCGCCATCAATGTCGAGCCGGATCTCAGCCACTTCAGCGGCATCGTGCCGTGCGGCGTGCAGGACCACGGCGTTACCAGCCTTGTCGATCTCGGTCTTCCCCTGGGGATGGCCGACCTCGATCTCGCGCTGAAATCCGCATTCGAGGATGTCTTCGGACCGGCGGCGCCTTTGATTGTCGAAACCGCCCGCAAGGCTGGCTGACAGCGCTGAACCACCGAACTCCGACGCTGCCCCTCCCCCCGTGAAGAACGGGGCACGCTGCCTCACATCGCTCCGATCCAGATTGCCATGGAAACGAGAAACGTGCTCATGCACACCAGTGACACGACATCCTGAACAAGACCGGTCATAACGCTCTCCTGTTTTCAGTATGTTCGTATTTTGTTCTAATTTTGTTCGAATGTCAACGACCGCAATCCGAGCGTGTCGCGAAATTCCGGGCGCTCAGTTCGGCAGGGTTAAGAAAAGGTTGCGAGCCGGATTTCCGCCGTTTTCGGCGCTGGTTGCGTGTGGCGAAAATGCAGCCGGACAGCATGCTGATAGTCAGTCGCCAAGTGTGGAGATTCAGGTCAGGCCGGCATCACCTGAATATCGATACACCTAAAGCGGAACAACCTTGCCGTCGGCCAGCGTGACACGACGGTCCATGCGCGAGGCAAGCTCGTGATTGTGGGTGGCGATCAGCGCCGCCAGGCCCGATTGCCGGACCAGCGCGCTCAGCGCCTCGAACACATAAGAGGCGGTGACCGGGTCTAGGTTGCCGGTCGGCTCGTCTGCCAGCAGCACCAGCGGCGCATTGGCGACGGCGCGCGCGATGGCGACGCGCTGCTGCTCGCCGCCGGACAGTTCGGAGGGGCGATGCTGCGCGCGCTTGCCGATCTGCATGTAGTCGAGCAGCTGCGCCGAACGCTCGGCAGCCTCCTTGCGCGTCAGCCCCTTTATCAGCTGCGGCATCATGATGTTTTCCAGCGCCGTGAACTCCGGCAGCAGGTGATGGAACTGATAGACGAAGCCGACATCGTTGCGGCGGATCGCCGTGCGCTCGTCGTCGGAAAGCCGCCCGCAAGCGCGGCCGGCTAGAATCACATCGCCGGCGTCCGGCCGTTCCAGCAGTCCGGCTGTGTGCAACAGCGTCGATTTGCCGGTGCCCGAAGGCGCCACCAGCGCCACGATCTCGCCGCGCTTCAGCGAAAAATCGGCGCCGTTCAGGATGGTCAGCTTGCGCGGACCCTGGACATAGTGCCGCTCGACGCTCTTCAGCTCGATAATGGCCTCGGCCATCATTCGTACCTCAGCGCTTCGACGGGATCGAGCCTGGCCGCGCGCCATGCCGGAAACAGCGTCGCCAGGAACGACAGCACCAGCGCCATGAGCACCACCGAGATCGTCTCGCTGGCGTCCATGCGGGCAGGCAGCTGGCTGAGGAAATAGAGCTCGGGATTGAACAGCCTCTCGCCGGCCAACCAGGAGAAGAACTGGCGGATTCGCTCGACGTTCAGGCAGATTACAACGCCGAGCAGCACGCCGGCGATGGTGCCCACCACGCCGATCGCCGCGCCGGTCATCAGGAAGATGCGCAGGATCGCGCCGCGCGTGGCGCCCATGGTGCGCAGGATGGCGATGTCGTGGCCCTTGTCCTTCACCAGCATGATCAGGCCCGAAATGATGTTGAGCGCCGCCACCAGCACGATCAGCGTCAGGATCATGAACATGACGTTGCGCTCCACTTGCAGCGCATCGAAGAATGTCCTGTTGCGTTCTCGCCAGTCCACCATGGTGATCGGCCGCTGCGACGCCTCCTCGATCTTCGGCTTCAGCGCGTCGACATTGTCGGGATTGTCGACATAGAGCTCGATCGCCTGGGCCCGGCCATCCATGTTGAAATAGAGCTGCGCTTCCGAAAACGGCATGTAGACGATGGAGCTGTCATATTCCGACATGCCGACCTCGAAGATCGCCGTGACCGGGTAGCCCTTCATGCGCGGCGTCGTGCCGAGCGGCGTCACGTCGCCGTCGGGCGCGATCAGCGTGATGGTGTCGCCGAGCACAAGACCGAGATTCTCAGCCATGCGGCTGCCGATGGCGACGCCCTCGCTTGTGTCGAAGCCAGCGATCGAGCCCTGCTTGATGTTGTTGGCGACGATCGAAATCTTGCCCAGATCCTCGCCGCGGATGCCGCGCACCAGCGCTCCTGACCCGCCGCCGACATTGCCTTGCGCCAGCACCTGCCCGTCGATCAGCGGAATAGCGTATTTGACGCCGGGCACGCCGTTGATGCGGCCGGCAACCTGCGCATAGTCCTCCAGCGGCATGTCAAGCGGCTGCACGATCAGATGGCCATTGACGCCGAGAATGCGCGTCAGAAGTTCGGCGCGAAACCCGTTCATGACGGCCATCACGACGATCAGCGTGGCGACGCCCAGCATGATGCCGAGGAAGGAGATCGAGGCAATGACCGAGATCACCGTCTCCTTGCGGCGCGAGCGCAGATAGCGCCACGCGACCATGCGTTCGAAAACGGAAAAAGGTCCGGCGGCCGGGGGTTTCGCTACTGCGGCTTCGCTCATGCGGCAGAACCGAAACGCTTCTTCACGTCTGCGATCGGCAGCGTCTCACGCTCGCCGGTCCTGCGGTTCTTGATCTCGATCTCGCCGGCCGCCACGCCGCGCGGCCCGACGATCACCTGCCACGGCAGGCCGATCAGGTCGGCGGTGGCGAACTTGCCGCCCGGCCGCTGGTCGGTGTCGTCGTAGAGCACGTCCTTGCCGGCGGCGACAAACGCTGCATGGAGCTCATCGCAGACGCGGTCGCACTCGGCGTCACCGGCTTTCATATTGATCAGACCGATGTCGAAAGGCGCCACCGCCTCCGGCCAGATGATGCCGTTGTCGTCATGGCTGGCCTCGATGATCGCCGCGACCAGGCGCGACGGGCCGATGCCGTAGGAACCTCCGGAGACAAAATGATCCTTGCCGTCGGGCCCGGTCACCTTGGCGCCCATCGGCTTCGAATATTTGTCGCCGAAATGGAAGATGTGGCCGACCTCAATGCCGCGCGCCGAGACACGGTCGGTCGTCGCAACCTTCTCCCACGCCGCCTCGTCGTGCATCTCGTCGGTCGCGGCGTAGGGCGTCGTCCATGTCTTGACGATGTCGCCGATCGCGGCATCGTTGGAGAAGTCCGTGTCCGCGCCCGGCACATCAAGCGCGAGATAATCGCGATGGCAATAGACCTGGCTCTCGCCGGTGTCGGCCAGGATGATGAATTCGTGGCTGAGGTCGCCGCCGATCGGCCCGGTGTCGGCACGCATCGGGATCGCCTGCAGCCCCATGCGCGTGAACGTCCTGAGGTAGGACACGAACATCCTGTTATAGGCCGCCTTGGCGCTTTCGAAGTCGAGATCGAAGGAATAGGCGTCCTTCATCAGGAACTCTCTGCTGCGCATGACGCCGAAGCGCGGCCGCACCTCGTCGCGGAACTTCCACTGGATGTGATAGAGATTGAGCGGCAGATCCTTGTACGACTTCACATAGGCGCGGAAAATCTCGGTGACCATCTCCTCGTTGGTCGGCCCATAGAGCATGTCCCGATCTTGCCGGTCCTTGATGCGCAGCATCTCCTTGCCATAATCGTCATAGCGGCCGCTTTCGCGCCACAGCTCGGCGGACTGGATGGTCGGCATCAGGATCTCGAGCGCGCCGGCGCGGTTCTGCTCCTCGCGAATGATCCGGCAGACCTTGTCCAGCACCCTTTTGCCGAGCGGCAGCCAGGAAAAACTGCCTTGCCCCTGCTGGCGGATCATGCCGGCGCGTAGCATCAGCCGGTGCGAGACGATTTCGGCCTCGCGCGGGTTTTCTTTGAGGATAGGCAGGAAATAGCGCGACAAACGCATGGACTGGTCCGTGAGAGAGAGTTACCGCACCGGAATCGGCGCAGCGCTGGGCTTGCTTGCCCCGGCTTCATAGCCATTTCATGACGGAATGGAAACCCGCCCCCCAAGCGCCGCAAAGGGTGCCGCAGTGCCGCATCCGCCTTGCTGGTCGTTTCGCAAGCAACGCTTGCCACACTATTGTGCAGTGCAGCACGAGATTGCCTATTTCCAGGCAAAATTCTGCGTGACATTTTCACCCGCCTTGGTCTAATGTGCCCCGATAACCGAGAGGGCGGAAAGAAATCTGCCCTCCTACGCGGTCAAAGTCTTGGGAGGATGCGATCTAGGCGCGGTTACTCGCTGCCGCCGGACACCGGAAACAGATCGGACGCGTTTAAATTGCAAGGCCTTGTGCCTTGCATTTTTTTTGTGCAATCATTTGGTTAGCACGACGTACTGCCAAATCGCTTTATCCAGATGTGTCGCCCGAAGGTGCGCGGCCGCTAAAGCAAGAAATTGACGCGCGTAAATACTAATCCCTTGGAGCGCGTGGCGCCCTCGCGGCAGCAAAACAGATCCGGAAGCCGGCTTTGTTTTGCCCCCATCGGCGCTCGCGTTCAGGGCGACGAATAGTGCGTCGCCGGTTATGCTAACTCTTGGGGCTCTGGCTAAAATCCGGCACGATGTGCGGGATATCGTCGATGCCGAGGCCGAGCCCCCTCGTGATGCCATAGAAGATGCCAAGAAGAACCATCGTGACGATCGTCGTCCGCAGCACGGCGCGCAGCATATGCGGTCCGCGAGGCGCGCTATGTACAGTGCCCAGCGTCACGTCCTGATCCTCGTCCTGCGTCCTCATGCTGAACGGCAGGACGGCGAACAGCACCACCCACCATGTGATGAAGAACAGGGCGATAAACGAAACCCAGCTCATGCTTGCTCCAGTTCGACCAGCGTGCCGAAGAAATCCTTGGGATGCAGGAACAGCACCGGCTTGCCATGCGCGCCGGTCTTCGGGTTGCCGTCGCCCAGGACGCGGGCGCCGCTGGCCTTGAGGTGATCACGCGCGGCAAGAATGTCGTCAACCTCATAACAGACATGATGCATGCCGCCCGAGGGGTTCTTCTCGAGGAATGCCGCGATCGGCGAACCCTCGCCGAGCGGCTCCAGCAATTCGATCTTGGTGTTGCCGACATCGACGAACACCACCGTCACGCCATGTTCCGGCAGCGCCTGCGGCGCGGTCACCCGAGCGCCGAGCGTGTCGCGATAGGCCGCTGTCGCCGCGGCCAGATCCGGCACGGCAAGCGCGACATGGTTCAGGCGTCCGAGCATAGGTGCTCCCAGGTTAGGGGAGTAGGGGAGTAAGGCAGTAGGGCAGTAGGGGAGGAGGAAATAGGAGCGCAAACGGTCTGCACTTCTCGATCCGATTTTTCCCTACTGCCCTACTGCCCTACTCCCCTACTCCCTTGTTCGTCACCGCGTGACGAACACTGTCACCAGCGGCTTCTTGCCCCAGGCTTCGTTGGCGGCGCCGCGGACGGCGCGGCGCACCGCCTCCTGCACGAGGTCGAGGTCTTTTCGGCGCTGACGGGGGATGGAGTCCACGGCGCCGATTGCCGCATCGATCATCAGGTCTTCCAGGCTCTCGCCGCGCGCATCGGCCTCGGCGACGCCGATGGCGACCAGGTCGGGATCGCCGGCGAGTTCATATTTGTCGTCGAGCACGACATTGACCGCGACATGGCCGGCGAAGGACAGCTTGCGCCGGTCGCGAATGCCCATTGCCTGGTCGGTGCCGATCAGCCTGCCGTCCTTGTAGATGCGGCCGAACGGCACCTGGTCGATGATCGTGGCAGCACCTGGATAGAGCCGCAGCATGTCGCCGTCGCGCACCTGCGCCACCTGGCCGATGCCCGACGTTGACATCAGCGAGCCCTGCGCCACCAGATGCGCCGCCTCGCCATGCACGGGAACGCCGATCTGCGGCCGCACCCATTCATACATCTTGCGCAACTCGCTGCGGCGTGGATGGCCGGAGACATGCACCAGCGCATCGCCGTCCTCGATGATCTTGATGCCGAGATCGATCAGGCGGTTCTTGATCTCGAGAATCCCCTTCTCGTTGCCGGGAATGGTGCGCGAGGAAAACACCACCGTGTCGCCTGCTGTCAGCGACACTGATTTCATCTCGTCGCGCGACAGTTTCGCCAATGCCGCAAGCGGCTCGCCCTGGCTGCCGGTGCAGATGATGACGAGGTTTTCACGCGGGATGAAGCCAAAATCCTCCTCGGCGATGAATTCGGGCAGCCCGTCCATGTAGCCGAGCTCACCGGCAACATCGATGACGCGTTTCAGCGAGCGGCCAAGCACCAGGCACTGGCGGCCGGCATCCCTAGCCGCCTTGGCAATGGAGACGATGCGCCCGACATTGGAGGAAAAAGTGGTGACCGCGACACGGCCCTTGGCGCTCTGGATGACGCCCTTGAGGCCCTCGCCCACCGCCACTTCGGACGGCGACTCCCCTTCCCGCAGCGCATTGGTGGAATCGCAGATCAGCGCCAGCACGCCCTTGTCGCCATAGGCGCGGAAGCGGGCCTCGTCGGTCATCGGTCCGATCGTCGGCGCCGGATCGATCTTCCAGTCGCCGGTGTGGATGACGGTGCCGGCCGGCGAGGTGATCGCCAGCGACATCGGTTCGGGAATAGAATGCGCGACGGGAATCGCCTCGATCTCGAACGGGCCGATGGTGAATTTTTCGCCGGCCCGGTAGATCGTCAACGGGATCTTCGGTGCGCCCTGCTCGCCTTGCCGCTTGGCTTCCAGCAATCCGGCGCCGAAGGGCGTCATCCAGACCGGCGCCTTGAGCTTCGGCCATGTGTCGAGCAGCGCGCCGTAATGGTCCTCATGCGCGTGCGTGATGACGATGCCGCGCAGATTGGCGATGTTCTCCTCGATGAAGCGCGTGTCGGGCAGCACCAGGTCGACGCCAGGCAGGCTGGCATCGGGAAAGGTGACGCCGACATCGACGACAATCCATTCGCGCGCATTGGCCGGGCCGTAGCCATAGAGGGCGAAGTTCATGCCGATCTCGCCGACGCCGCCGAGCGGCACGAAGACGAGTTCGGCGTTTTCAGCTTTCGCCATGATCTTTCCTTTCCTGGCCGGTCAAACCAGGCCCGTCTAATCTAGGCCCGTCAAACCTGAGCCGACGCGACCGCGCCAAAATGCACATCGCCGGCGGCGATCGTCAGAACCGAACCCTCATCGTCGCGGATCACGAAACGGCAGTCCTCGTCAATGGTCTCGAACGTGCCGCGCACCACATTACCGTCAATTCTGACAGCAACCTGCCCGCCAAGCCCTGCCGCGCGCGCCAGCCAGCGCTGCCTGACGGCGGAAAGCCCGCGCCCCTCGTTCCACAGCCGCGCATTCTCGCTCCAGGCATCCGACAGCGCCAGAAACAATGTCTCGGCATCGCAAGCAGCACCCAGCGCGCTAAGCGATGTCGCGGGATAGGGCAAATCGTTGGGATAAGCCACAACATTGACACCGATGCCCACCGCCACCGCGAAGCGATCGCCTTCGAGTATCGCCGATTCCAGCAGGATGCCGGCAAGCTTGGCGCCGGAGGCGAGCACATCGTTCGGCCATTTGAGCTCGAAACGGTTCTTCCCATCGCTGCCGCCGTCGAGGCCGATTGCGATCCTGCCCTTCGGCACGACGGCGTCGAGCGCATCGGCCAGCGCCAGCCCGGCGACGAAGCCGAGCGTCGCGGCAAGGCGAAGCTCGGCGTTGGTGACGACAAGCAGCGTCGCCGCCAGATTGCCCTCGGGCGTCGTCCAGACCCGGCCGCGCCGGCCACGCCCGCTTTCCTGTTTTTTTGAAACGACCCAGAGCTTTCCCGGGTCCCCGGCCCGCGCATGATCCAGCGCCAGCGCATTGGTGGAACCGACCGTGTCATGTGCCTCGAGCCGGAACCCTTCCGAGGCCGCTGTTGGAGCCAGCCGAAATGCCATCGCGTCAGAAAAATGTCTTGGCGGCGGCTTCGGCATAGGTGCCGATCGGCCCGCCGATCAGCACGTAGAACAGCACGAAGGCGCCGCAGACGCCGAGCACGACGCGAAGCTCGGTCGCCATCGGCACAAAGCCGCCGACCGGTTCGTCGAACCACATGATCTTGATGATGCGCAGATAATAATAGGCGCCCACCACCGAGGCCAGCACGCCGATGATCGCCAGTGCGTAGAGGTTGGCGTTGATGGCGGCGAGGAACACGTACCACTTCCCCCAGAAGCCGGCGAGCGGCGGGATGCCGGCCAGAGAGAACATCAGGATGGTCAGGATCGTCGCCATGATCGGATTGGTCGACGACAGGCCGGCGAGATCGCTGATCTGCTCGACATTGCCTTCCTTGCGCCGCATGGCGAGGATGAAGGCGAAGGTGCCGAGCGTCATCACCAGATAGATCAGCATATAGATGGCGACGCCGCGCACGCCGGCCTGGCTGTTGGCGGCGAGACCGACCAGTGCGTAGCCCATATGGCCGATCGAGGAATAGGCCATCAGGCGCTTGATATTGGTCTGGCCGATGGCCGCGAAGGCGCCCAGCGCCATCGAGGCGATCGAGATGAAGACGATGATCTGCTGCCAGTCGGCGGCGATCGGCTTGAACGCGCCCATGGTGACGCGCACGATCAGCGCCATCGCCGCCATCTTCGGCGCCGCAGCGAGGAAGGCCGTCACCGGCGTCGGCGCGCCTTCATAGACGTCGGGCGTCCACATGTGGAACGGCACCGCCGATATCTTGAAGGCGAGGCCGGCCAGCACGAAGACCAGGCCGAAGACGAGGCCAAGCTGCCGCTCGCCGCCGCCCAACGCCGTGGCGATTTCCTGGAACCCGGTGTTGCCGGTGTAGCCATAGACGAGGCTGATGCCGTAAAGCAGCATGCCCGACGACAGCGCGCCGAGGACGAAATACTTCAACCCCGCCTCGGTCGAGCGCAGATTGTCCCGGTTGATCGCCGCCAGCACGTAGATCGCCAGCGACTGCAATTCGAGGCCGAGATAAAGCCCGATCATGCCGTTGGCCGAGATCATCAGCATCATGCCGAGCGTGCACAGCAGGATCAGCACCGGATATTCGAACTTGTCGAAATGCTCCGCCTTGGCGAAGCGCATCGACATGACCAGTGTCACCGCCGACCCGATCAGCGCCAGCACCTTCATGAAGCGGGCGAAGGGATCCTGGACGAAGGCTTCGCCGTAGGCGTAGCCCTGCCCGGTGGAAAAGATCGTCCAGACGCCGGCAACCACCAGGACGGCGACGGCAAGGCCGCTCACCGTTGTGGTGGTGTTGGCGCGCGAATAGGCGCCGAGCATCAGGAGCGCCAGGGCGCCGATGGCAAGGATCAGCTCTGGTGTCGAGAGCGACAGGCTGGAGAGAAGGTCCGGCGTCATGGTTCGCAAACCTCTCAGTCAGTTCGCCGCCGCGGTCTGCGCGGTGTTGATGGATGCGGTGACATTGGTGACGAGCGCCTTGACCGATTCGGCCGTCGCGTCGAAGACCGGCGCCGGGTAGACGCCGAAGAAGATGACCAGCACGACCAGCGGATAGATGATCACCTTCTCGCGCGCCGACAGGTCAAGCAGGTTTTTCAAGCTGTCCTTGGTCAGCGCGCCGAAGATCACCCGGCGATAGAGCCAGAGCGCATAGGCCGCCGACAGGACGACGCCGGTGGCGGCGAAGAACGCCACCCAGGTGTTGACCCGGAACACGCCGAGCATGGTCAGGAATTCGCCGACGAAGCCGCTGGTGCCGGGCAGGCCGACATTGGCCATAGTGAAGATCATGAACACGGTGGCGTATTTCGGCATGTTGTTGACCAGCCCGCCATAGGCGTCGATGTCGCGTGTGTGCATGCGGTCGTAGATGACGCCGACACAGAGGAACAGCGCGCCGGAGACCAGGCCGTGCGACAGCATCTGGAAGATCGCCCCCTGGACGCCTTCCTGGTTCATCGCGAAGATGCCCATGGTGACGAAGCCCATATGGGCAACCGACGAATAGGCGATCAGCTTCTTCATGTCCTCCTGCATCAGCGCCACCAGCGAGGTGTAGATGATGGCGACGACGGACAGCGCGAAGACCAGTGGCGCGAACATCTCCGAGGCGATCGGAAACATCGGCAGCGAGAAGCGCAGGAAGCCGTATCCGCCCATCTTGAGCAGGATGGCGGCCAGGATCACCGAACCGGCCGTCGGCGCCTCGACATGGGCGTCCGGCAACCAGGTGTGCACCGGCCACATCGGCATCTTCACGGCGAAGGATGCGAAGAAGGCAAGCCATAGCCATGTCTGCATGGTCGCCGGGAAGTTGTGCGTCAGCAGCGTCGGAATGTCGGTGGTGCCGGACTGGAAGAACATCGCCATGATGGCGAGCAGCATCAGCACCGAGCCGGCCAGCGTGTAGAGGAAGAATTTGAACGAGGCATAGACGCGCCGCTTGCCGCCCCACACGCCGATGATGATGAACATCGGGATCAGGCCGGCTTCGAAGAAGACGTAGAACAAAACGATGTCGAGCGCGCAGAACACGCCGATCATCAGCGTCTCCAGCAACAGGAAGGCTATCATGTAGGCCTTGACGCGCTTCTCGATCGATTCCCACGAAGCCAGGATGCAGAGCGGCATCAGGAAGGTGGTCAGGATGACGAACAGCATGGAAATGCCGTCGACGCCCATATGGTACGAGATGCCGGAATCCAGCCAGGCAAACTTCTCGACAAACTGGAAGCCAGGCTCCGAATTGTCGAAGCCGGTCCAGATGAACAGCGAAATCACGAAGGTGAACGTGGTCGTCAACAGCGCGATGGCGCGGATGTTGCGGCGCGCATTCTCGCTGTCGTCGCGGACGAACAGGATGAGCAGCACACCAACCAGCGGCAGGAAGGTGACCAGCGACAGGATCGGCCAGGCGGTCATCAGAGCATCATCCAGGTGACGAGTGCGGCAACGCCGATCAGCATGGCGAAGGCGTAATGATAGAGGTAGCCGGTCTGCAGCTTGACGACCCGGTTGGTGACGTCGACGACGCGCGCCGAAATACCGTCCGGACCCAGCCCGTCGATTACGGTGCCGTCACCGGTCTTCCACAGGAAGTGGCCGAGGCGTTTTGCCGGCCGCACGAACAGGAGATCGAAAAGTTCGTCGAAATACCACTTGTTGAGCAGGAAGGCGTAGAGCCCGCGATGCTGCGCCGCCAAATTCTTCGGCATTTCCGGCGCGCGGATGTAGAATTGCCAGGCAATCGCAAAGCCGATCAGCATGGCGATGAACGGCGCCAGCTTCACCCACAACGGCACTTCATGGATGTCGTGCAGGATGTGGTTTTCCGGCAGTGTGAACAGCGACGCCTTCCAGAACTCGGCATAGCCCTCGCCGATGAAGGCGCCATGGAAGATCACGCCGGCGAACAGCGCGCCCGCTGCCAGGATGAACAGCGGCACCAGCATGACCGGCGGCGATTCATGGACATGGTGCATCACCTCATGGCTCGCCCGCGGCTGGCCGTGGAAAGTCATGAAGATCAGCCGCCAGGAGTAGAAGCTGGTGAAGCAGGCGGCGACGACCAGCAGCACGAAGGCAAGGCCGGCGACCGGATTGTGCGCGGCAAAGGCGCTTTCGATGATCGCGTCCTTGGAGAAGAACCCCGCGGTGCCGATGACCGTCACCGGAATGCCGACGCCGGTCAGCGCCAGCGTGCCGATCACCATCATCCAGTAGGTCTTCGGAATGAGCGTCCTGAGCCCGCCCATCCTGCGCATGTCCTGCTCGTCGGAGACGGCGTGAATCACCGAGCCCGAGCCGAGGAACAGCAGCGCCTTGAAGAAGGCATGCGTGAACAGATGGAAGATCGCCGCGCCATAGGCGCCGACGCCGAGCGCCACGAACATGTAGCCGAGTTGTGAGCAGGTCGAATAGGCGATGACGCGCTTGATGTCGTTCTGGACGAGGCCGACGGTCGCCGCGAAGAAGGCGGTGAAGGCGCCGATGAAGGTGACCACGATCAGCGCCGAATGCGACAGTTCGAACAGCGGCGACAGCCGCGCCAGCATGAACACGCCGGCCGTCACCATGGTGGCGGCATGGATTAGTGCCGAGACCGGCGTCGGGCCCTCCATGGCGTCCGGCAGCCAGGTGTGCAACGGCACCTGTGCCGACTTGCCCATGGCACCCATGAACAAAAGCAGGCAGACGACGGTCATCGCAGCCTGCTTGTCGAGCGCATAGCCGAGGAAGGTCAGCACGGCAGCACCTTGCGGGGCGCCTTCGGCCGGAATGAACGTCGCCGCATTGGCGAAGATGGTGCCGAGATTGACCGAGCCGAACAGCACGAACACGCCGAAGATGCCGAGCGCAAAGCCGAAATCGCCGATGCGATTGACGACGAAGGCCTTGATCGCGGCGGCATTGGCCGACGGCTTCTTGTACCAGAAGCCGATCAGCAGGTAGGAAGCGAGGCCGACGCCTTCCCAGCCAAAGAACATCTGCACGAGGTTGTCGGCCGTTACCAGCATCAGCATGGCGAAGGTGAACAGCGACAGATAGGCGAAGAAGCGCGGCCGGTTCGGGTCGTGATGCATGTAGCCGATCGAGTAGATGTGGACCAGCGCCGACACCGTGTTGACCACGACCAGCATCACCACCGTCAGCGTGTCGATCCTGAGCGCCCATGCGGCCTCTAACCCGCCCGACTGGATCCAGCGCATCACCGGCACGGTGAATACCTCGCCCTCGCCGAAGCCGACCGAGAAGAAGGCGACCCACGACAGCACGGCTGATATCACCAGGAAGCCGGAGGTGATGTATTCGGACGCCTTGGCGCCGAGCGACGTGCCGAACAGGCCGACGATCAGGAAGCCGAGCAGCGGAAGGAAGACGATGGCCTGATACATGGTGGTTTCCGTCAACCCTTCATCATGTTCACGTCTTCGACCGCGATCGAACCGCGGTTGCGGAAGAAGACGACGAGAATGGCGAGGCCGATCGCGGCTTCAGCCGCTGCGACCGTCAGCACGAACAACGCGAATACCTGTCCGACGAGATCGCCGAGCGCTGCCGAGAAGGCGACGAAATTGATGTTGACCGCGAGCAGGATCAACTCGATCGACATCAGGATGACGATGATGTTCCTGCGGTTGAGGAAAATGCCGAACACGCCGAGCGTGAACAGGATTGCCGATACGGTCAGAAAGTGTGCGATGCCGACGGTCATCTCAGATTCCTTCGCCCGTCTTGACCTTGCGGATTTCCATTCCAGTCGCCGGCGTGCGGCCGACCTGGGCAGCGATCGACTGCCGCTTGACGCCCGGTTTATGGCGCAGCGTCAGCACGATGGCGCCGATCATGGCGACCAGCAGTATGAGGCCCGCAATTTGGAAGTAATAGAGGTAGTCGGTATAGAGGATGTCGCCGAGCGCTGCCGTGTTCGAGCGCGCGGCAAGGTCCGGAATGGGCTTTGAGACCGTCGCGGCCAGCTGCGGCGCGAACGTATAGCCGCCGAGCACGACGATCAGCTCCGCCGCCAGGATCAGCCCGACCAGCGCGCCGATCGGCGCGTATTGCAGGGCGCCTTCCTTCATTTCGGCGAAATCGACGTCGAGCATCATGACGACGAACAGGAACAGCACCATGACCGCGCCGACATAGACGACGAGCAGGATCATCGCCAGGAACTCGGCGCCGGTCAGCATGAACAGGCCGGCGGCGTTGAAGAAGGTCAGGATCAGGAACAGCACCGAATGCACGGGATTGCGCGCCGAAATGACCATGAACGCCGACGCCACCGCGACAAAGGCGAAGAGGTAGAAAAAGGCCGCCTCTAGTCCGTTCAGCATGGGTTCCCCCGGGTTTCTGTCCAAACAGGACGCTCGTCCTGTTCGATGTTTGCCACCGCCTCCGGTCGCAAGTTTCGTGTTCCTATCGCATGTTTCGATCGGGTTGAAAGACCCGGATCGAAAGAAAACATGCGACACTTTCAATTCCGGAGGAGGATCTTGTCCGAAAAGTCTGCAACTTTTCGGGATCATCCTCTGAACGAGGCCGCTCGCCCCGTCCATGCGTCAAATGTCAGCGGTACGGCGCATCCAGCGAGAGGTTGCGCGCCAGTTCGCGCTCCCAGCGGTCGCCATTGGCCAGCAGCTTGTCCTTGTCGTAATAAAGTTCCTCGCGCGTCTCGGTCGCGAATTCGAAATTCGGCCCTTCGACAATGGCGTCGACCGGGCAGGCCTCCTGGCAGAAGCCGCAATAGATACACTTCACCATATCGATGTCGTAGCGCACGGTGCGGCGCGTGCCGTCATTGCGGCGCGGGCCGGCCTCGATGGTGATGGCCTGCGCCGGGCAGATCGCCTCGCACAATTTGCAAGCGATGCAGCGTTCCTCGCCGTTCGGATAGCGGCGCAGCGCATGCTCGCCGCGGAAGCGCGGGCTCACCGGCCCCTTCTCGTGCGGATAGTTGATCGTCTCCTTCGGCGCGAAGAACTGGCGCATCGACAGGAAGAAGGCGCTGACGAAATCCTGCAGGAGCAGCGACTTTGCGGCTTGGGCTAGAGCGGACATCACGCAAACCCCGTGATCTTGAGGAACGCGGCGACAATCACCACCATCGCCAGCGAGATCGGTAGGAAGACCTTCCAGCCAAGCCGCATCAGCTGGTCGTAGCGGTAGCGCGGCACGAAGGCCTTCACCATCGAGATCATGAAGAACACCAGGCAGACCTTGAGCACGAACCAGATCAGACCCGGCACCCAGGTGAAGGGAGCGAAGTCGAAGGGCGGCAGCCAGCCGCCGAGGAACAGGATGGTGGCCAGCGCGCACATCAGCACGATGGCGACATATTCGCCGAGGAAGAACAGCAGGAACGGCGTCGACGAATATTCGACCATATGGCCGGCGACGAGTTCCGATTCGGCTTCCACAAGGTCGAAGGGCGGACGGTTCGTCTCGGCCAGCGCCGAGATGAAGAAGATGACGAACATCGGGAACAGCGACAGCCAATGCCAGTCAAGGAAGGTGTTGGGCAGGCCAACCCGCGTCCCCAGCCCATCCTGCTGCGACAGCACGATATCGGACAGGTTGAGCGAGCCGACGCAAAGCAGCACGGTGACGATGACAAAGCCGATCGAGACTTCGTAGGACACCATCTGTGCCGCCGAGCGCAGCGCGCCGAGGAACGGATATTTCGAGTTGGACGCCCAGCCGCCCATGATCACGCCATAGACCTCGAGCGAGGAGATGGCGAAGACATAGAGGATGCCGACATTGACGTTGGCGATCGCCCAGCCCTCGTTGACCGGAATGACAGCCCAGGCCGAGATCGCCAGCACGGCCGACACCAGCGGCGCCAGGAGAAAAACGCCCTTGTTGGCGCCGGACGGAATCACCGGCTCCTTGAACACGAACTTCAGCAGGTCGGCGAAAGCCTGCAGCGTGCCCCATGGGCCGACGACGTTCGGGCCGCGGCGCAACTGCACCGCCGCCCAGATCTTGCGGTCCGCGTACAGGATGTAGGCGACGAAGATCAACAGCACGACGATCAGCACGACCGACTTCAACAGGATGATCAGCGCCGGCAGCACGTAGAAGGAGAAGAAGGTGTCCATGCTTATTCCGCCGCCTGCCTGAAGCCGTTTTTCGCCAGCGCCGAGCATTCCGCCATCACGGCGGAAGCCCGCGCGATCGGGTTGGTCAGGTAGAAATCCTTGACCGGCGAGGTGAAGGCGCCCTTATTTAGCCGCCCGCCGAGCTTCGCCACGTTGGCGATATCGTCAGCGTTGCCGGCCGCGACCTGGTCGATGCGGGCCAGATGTGGGTATTCCGAATAGAGTTTTGCGCGAAGCTGCGGCAGCGAATCGAACGGCAGCTTCTTGCCCAGCACATCCGACAGCGCCCGCAGGATCGCCCAGTCCTCGCGCGCATCGCCTGGCGCGAAGCCGGCACGGTTGGTCTGCTGCACGCGGCCCTCGGTGTTGACGTAGGTACCCGACTTTTCGGTATAGGCGGCGCCCGGCAGGATGACGTCGGCGCGGTGCGCGCCCTGGTCACCATGCGTGCCGATATAGACGACGAAGGCGTCGCCGGTCTTGGCCATGTCGATCTCGTCGGCGCCGAGCAGGAACAGCACGTCCGTCTCGCCCAGCATGCCGGCGACGTTCTTGCCTCCCTCGCCCGGCACGAAACCGACATCGAGACCGCCGACCCGGCCCGCCGCAGTGTGCAGCACGGCAAAGCCGTTCCAGTCGGCTCTCGAGGCATTGACGGCGATGGCAAGCTTGGCCGCCTGGCCGAGCACGGCCGCGCCATCCGAGCGCGCCAGCGCGCCTTGGCCGACTATGATCAGCGGGTGCGTCGCTTTCTTCAGCACCTGGAAGAACTTGCCATTGCCGTCGGCCAGTTCCTTCAGCGATTCCGGCCCGGCGCCGAGCTGTTCATAGTCGTAGCGCGTATCACCGACATCGCCGATGACGCCGACCGGCAGGTTGCCGACCCGCCAGCGCTTGCGGATGCGGGCGTTGAGCAAGGACGCCTCGAAGCGCGGATTGGCGCCGATGATCAGCACCGCGTCGGCCTGCTCGATGCCCTCGATGGTCGGGTTGAAGATATAGCTTGCCCGGCCGAGCGACGGATCGAGCGCCGCGCCATCCTGGCGGCAGTCGGTGTTCTTCGAGCCGAGCGAGGCCATCAGCAGCTTCAGCGCATAGATCTCCTCGACGGCGGCGAGATCGCCTGCAATGGCACCGATCTTGTCGGGTGCGGCGTTCGACACCGCTTCCTTGATCGCGGAGAAAGCCTCGGCCCAGCTTGCCGGGGTCAGCTTGCCGTCCTTGCGTACGTATGGCCGGTCGAGGCGCTGCGTGCGCAAGCCGTCCCAGATGAAACGGGTCTTGTCGGAAATCCACTCCTCGTTCACCGCCTCGTTGGTGCGCGGCAGGATGCGCATCACCTCGCGGCCTCTGGAATCGACGCGGATCGCCGAGCCGACGGCATCCATCACATCGATGGATTCGGTCTTGGTCAGCTCCCATGGCCGCGCCTGGAAGGCGTAGGGTTTGGAGGTCAGCGCACCGACCGGGCAAAGGTCGATGACGTTGCCCTGCAGTTCCGAGGTCATCGCGCTTTCGAGATAGGTGGTGATCTCGGCGTCCTCGCCGCGGCCGATCAGGCCGAGCTCGGAAATGCCGGCTATCTCCGTGGCGAAGCGGACGCAGCGCGTGCAATGGATGCAGCGGTTCATGATAGTCTTGACCAGCGGCCCGATATACTTGTCTTCGACCGCCCGCTTGTTCTCGTGATAGCGCGAGGAATCGACGCCGAACGCCATCGCCTGGTCTTGCAGGTCGCACTCGCCGCCCTGGTCGCAGATCGGGCAATCCAGCGGATGGTTGATCAGCAGGAATTCCATCACGCCTTCCCTGGCCTTCTTGACCATCGGCGTGTTGGTGAAGATTTCCGGCGTTTCGCCATTCGGGCCGGGGCGCAGGTCGCGCACGCCCATGGCACAGGATGCCTGCGGCTTGGGCGGCCCGCCCTTCACCTCGATCAGGCACATGCGGCAATTGCCGGCGATCGACAGCCGCTCATGGAAGCAGAAGCGCGGCACTTCCGCGCCAGCGTCCTCGGCCGCCTGCAGCAGCGTGTAATGGTCGGGTACAGTAATCTCTTTCCCGTCGACCTTGAGCTTTGCCATGTCGTCTCAAACCCCTGCGGACGTTCCGCAATCTTTCTTTCCGGGCGCAGCCGAAACCGCGCGGTATTGAATTCAATGTTTGGCCTCGGCCAGCGCCGCCGCCTGGCCAAGCCAGTCGTCGCGATCGATGCGGCCGTTGAACGACAGATAATCGTCGACCCAGGCGATCTCTTCCGGCGTCCATGCCGCGATCTGGCCATATGTCCAGATGCCCAAGCCGTTCAGCACCTTCTCCAGCTTCGGCCCGATGCCCGATATCGCCTTGAGATCGGCCGGATTTGCCGGACGATCCATGGCCTTGGGCTGCTTGAAATCCTCCGGCATCAACCCGGTTGGCGCGGCACCCGCAACGGTGCTCGCATCCGCCACGTTCGGCGCATCGCCTGTGGCAGTTGCCGCTATATCGGTTACGTCCCTGGCGAAGGACTGCGCCTCGGCGATCAAGGTTTTCGTCGCCGCGCGCGCCTTGGTCGAAGAGTTCGTCCCTGTCTCTGAAAAGCGTTCGACCCTGGCCTCGAAATCGTCGACGATCGGTTGGAAGAGGCGCTGCGAGGCCTCGGCGGCACCCGAGAGCGCGCCCATCCACACCCCAAAGGCATGATTGGCAAGGCCGAAGCCGAGCGCCGACATCGCTGCCGCACCCGCGACAGGGTGCGCCAGGAGATTGACGGCGCTCGCCATCTCCTTCGGCATCATCCTGGTCAGGTCCTGGTTCATCTTCTCGAACGGGTCCAAATCTGGCATCAAATGATCGGGTCTCGAATGCAGCGACATTGGTGATCTCCTAGTCGTTTCTTCCGTTTGCCCCGAGCCTGTTTCCTCAAATCGGGCATTCGCCCGTATTTCAAATCGGGCGCTTGCCCGTATTTCGAACTTCTCTATTCCGCAGCCACCATCACCGGCTCTGCCCGGTGCGCATTGCGCGAAAACTCGTCGATACGCCGCTCCACCTCGCCGCGGAAATGCCGCATCAGGCCCTGGATCGGCCACGCCGCCGCATCGCCCAGCGCGCAGATCGTATGGCCCTCGACCTGCTTGGTCACGTCGAGCAGCATGTCGATCTCACGCTTCTGCGCCTCGCCGCGCACCAGCCGCTCCATCACCCGCCACATCCAGCCGGTGCCTTCGCGGCACGGCGTGCACTGGCCGCAGCTCTCGTGCTTGTAGAAGTAGGAAAGCCGCGCGATCGCCTTCACGATATCGGTCGATTTGTCCATGACGATGACAGCCGCCGTGCCAAGGCCCGATTTCAGGTCGCGCAGCGCATCGAAATCCATCGGCGCGTCGATGATCTGCTCCGCCGGCACCAGCGGCACCGAAGCGCCGCCCGGAATGACCGCCAGCAGATTGTCCCAGCCGCCGCGAATGCCGCCGCAATGCGTCTCGATCAGCTCGCGGAACGGGATCGACATCGCCTCTTCGACGGTGCACGGATTGTTGACGTGGCCGGAGATGCAGAACAGCTTTGTGCCGACATTGTTGGGCCGCCCGAAGGACGAGAACCAGGCCGCACCGCGGCGCAGGATGGTCGGCGCCACCGCGATGGACTCGACATTGTTGACCGTCGTCGGGCAGCCATAGAGGCCGACATTGGCCGGGAATGGCGGCTTCAGCCGCGGCTGGCCCTTCTTGCCTTCGAGGCTTTCGAGCAGCGCCGTTTCCTCGCCGCAGATATAGGCGCCGGCGCCATGGTGCATGTAGATGTCGAAGTCGTAGCCGGACGTGTTGTTCTTGCCGATCAGCTTGGCCTCATAGGCCTCGTCGATGGCGCGCTGCAGCGCCTCGCGCTCGCGGATGAACTCGCCGCGCACATAGATGTAGGCGGCGATCGCGCCCATGGCGAAGCCGGCAATCAGGCAGCCCTCGACCAGCGTGTGCGGGTCATGGCGCAATATGTCGCGGTCCTTACAGGTGCCAGGCTCGGATTCGTCGGCGTTGACGACGAGATAGCTCGGCCGGCCATCGCTCTGCTTGGGCATGAACGACCATTTCAGCCCGGTCGGGAAGCCGGCGCCGCCGCGACCGCGCAAGCCTGATGCCTTCATCTCGTTGACGATCCAGTCGCGCCCCTTGGCGATGATGCCTGGCGTGTTGTCCCAGGCGCCGCGCGCCATTGCGCCGGCCAGCGACTTGTCGAAGCGGCCGTAGATGTTGTTGAAGATGCGGTCTCTGTCCTGAAGCATTGTTCGTTCCTCAGACCGGCTTCTTGCCGAAGACGCGGATATATTCGGCGACCCCGCCCTTGGCGAGCGCCTTGGCCTGCTTGACCCAGTTTTCGCGCTGAATGCGGCCGTGGAAGCTGAGATAGCCGTCGACCCATTCGCGCTCAGCCTTCTTCCAGGATGCGACTTGCGCATAAGTGAAGATGCCAAGCGAATGCAGGATGCCTTCGATCTTCGGGCCGACGCCTGAGATCAGCTTGAGATCGTCGACCAGTGCCGGCTTTGCGATGCCGGCCGGCCGGTTCTTGTCCTCGAGCGAAGGCTTGGTCAGCTTGGCGGCTGCGCCGAGCTGTGCGCCCTTGGCTTCCGGCGCCTTGAAAGCGGCGGCTGGCTCAACCTTGATTATGGGACCGCTACGCTGTTTCGAAACCTTTTCGACCTCCGGCGCGGCCTTGTTGGCGTTGGCCGCCGAATGCCGCGGTGCGGCGACGCTCGCCGCCTTTTCCGTCTCTGGTGCGACCTTTGTCGGCGAAGGCGATCTCAGCGCCGGGCTGGTTTCAGGCGCATCGGTCTTCGGCTTGCTGGCTTTCGATGGCGCAACGGGGGCAGCCAGTGCCTGCGCGACCGGAGCCGGCACCGCGGCGGCAGTCGACGCTGCACCTTGCGCGGCCTTAGCCGCCGCCTTGGCTTCCCTGTCGCGTGTCGTCTTCAGGATTGCCTTTTCATTCTTCAGCGTCGTCAGACCGCTGATCGGCTCTGAGGTGATGCGGCCGTTCTGCGGCCCCGGCGTCACCGAGGCGCCCTTGCCGGCATCGTAGAGATCGATGATCTCGGCAAGCCGCTCCGGCGTCAGGTCCTCGAACGTGTCCTTGAAAATCATCACCATCGGCGCGTTGACGCAGGCGCCGAGGCATTCGACCTCTTCCCACGACAGCGTGCCCTTGTCGTTGGTGTGGAACTGGTCGTGATGGATCTTCGAGCGGCACACATCCATCAGCGCTTCCGAGCCGCGCAGCATGCAGGGCGTGGTGCCGCAGACCTGGATATGCGCGCGGGTGCCGACCGGATTGAGCTGATACTGCGTATAGAAAGTCGCGACTTCGAGCCCACGGATATAGGGCATATCGAGCATATCGGAGATCGTCTCGATCGCCGCCTTGGTCACCCAGCCTTCCTGCTCCTGCGCCAGCATCAGCAAGGGGATGATCGCCGACTGCTCGCGGCCCTTCGGATACTTCTTGATCCATTGCTTCGCCGCTGCCGCATTCGCCCGGTTGAAGGCAAAGGAGGCTGGCTGGAGGCTGGCTTCTGCGAGACGGCGGACTGACATTTATCGATCGACCTCACCAAACACGATGTCGAGGGAGCCGAGGACGGCGGTGACGTCGGCCAGCATGTGGCCACGGCACAAAAAGTCCATGGCTTGCAGATGCGCGAAGCCGGGCGCGCGCAGCTTGCAGCGATAGGGCTTGTTGGTGCCGTCCGAGACGAGATAGACGCCGAACTCGCCCTTCGGCGCTTCGACCGCCGCATAGACCTCGCCCGCCGGCACCCGATAGCCTTCGGTGTAGAGCTTGAAGTGATGGATCAGCGCTTCCATCGAGCGCTTCATCGCCGCACGCTTCGGCGGCACCACCTTGCCGTCGAGGTTCGACACCGGCCCTGCGCCTTCCTTGCCGAGCAGCAAGTCGACGCACTGGCGCATGATTTTCGCCGACTGGCGCATCTCTTCCATGCGCACGAGGTAACGATCGTAGCAGTCGCCGTTCTTGCCGATCGGAATGTCAAAATCCATCTCGGCATAGCATTCATAGGGCTGCGACTTGCGCAGATCCCAGGCGACGCCGGATCCGCGCACCATGACGCCGGAAAAGCCCCAGGCCCAGGCATCGGCCAGCGAAACGGTGCCGATGTCGACATTGCGCTGCTTGAAGATGCGGTTGCCGGTCAGCAGTGCGTCGAGATCGTCGAGCGATTTCAGGAACGGATCGATCCAGCTGCCGATATCTTCGACCAGCTTCTGCGGCAGGTCCTGGTGGACGCCGCCGGGCCGGAAATAGGCCGCATGCATGCGCGAGCCGCTGGCCCGCTCATAGAACACCATCAGCTTTTCGCGCTCGACGAAGCCCCACAGAGGCGGCGTCAGCGCGCCGACATCCATCGCCTGCGTCGTCACATTGAGAATGTGCGACATGATGCGGCCGATCTCGCAATAGAGCACGCGGATCAGCTGGCCGCGCTTCGGCACCTCGATGCCAAGCAGACGCTCGGCGGCAAGCGCAAAGGCATGCTCCTGGTTCATCGGCGCGCAATAGTCGAGCCGGTCGAGATAAGGCACGGCCTGCAGGTAGGTTTTGGCTTCGATCAGCTTTTCAGTGCCGCGATGCAACAGCCCGATATGCGGATCGACGCGATCGACGACTTCGCCATCGAGCTCCAGCACGAGGCGCAAAACGCCATGCGCCGCAGGATGTTGCGGGCCGAAATTGATGTTGAAGTTGCGAACGGAGGTTTCAGCCATTTACTGCTTTGCCTTCTCATCCCCCGGAAGCACGTAATCCGTACCTTCCCACGGAGACAGAAAATCGAAATTGCGGAATTCCTGCTTCAATTCCACCGGCTCGTAGATGACCCGCTTGGCCTCGTCGTCATAGCGCACCTCGACGAAGCCGGTCAGCGGGAAATCCTTGCGCAGCGGATGACCCTCGAAGCCGTAGTCGGTCAGAATCCGCCTGAGATCGGGATGGCCCGAAAACAGCACGCCATAGAGATCGTAGGTTTCGCGCTCGAACCAGTCGGCGCCGGGATAAACGCCGGTGATCGACGGCACCACAGTTTCCTCGTCGGCCTGGACCTTGATGCGGATGCGAATATTCTGCTTCGGCGACAGCAGGTGGTAGACGACGTCGAAGCGCTTGGCCCGCGACGGATAATCGGCGCCGCAGACGTCGATGATCGAGATGAACTGACAGTTTTTATCGTCGCGCAGGAAGGTTACCACCTCGATCAGATCGTGCGGCTCGACAGAGATGGTGAGTTCGCCATAGGCAAACACCGCATCGCCGATCCGGCCGCTCAGCTTCTCGCCCAGATAGGTCGAGAGTTCATTTAACGACAGGTTCATCATCCCGCTCACCGTTCGATCGTGCCGGTGCGGCGGATCTTCTTTTGCAGCAGAAGGATGCCGTAGAGCAGCGCTTCAGCGCTCGGCGGACAGCCGGGCACGTAGATGTCGACCGGCACGACGCGGTCGCAACCGCGCACAACCGAATAGGAATAGTGGTAGTAGCCGCCGCCATTGGCGCAGGAGCCCATCGAGATGACGTAGCGCGGCTCCGGCATCTGGTCGTAGACCTTGCGCAACGCCGGCGCCATCTTGTTGGTCAGCGTGCCGGCGACGATCATAATGTCGGACTGGCGCGGCGACGCGCGCGGTGCGACGCCGAAGCGCTCGCTATCATAGCGCGGCATCGAGGTATGGATCATCTCGACCGCACAGCAAGCGAGGCCAAACGTCATGAACATCAGCGAGCCGCTGCGCGCCCAGGTGATCAGCGCCTCGGTCGAGGTGACGAGAAAACCCTTGTCGGCAAGCTCGTTGTTGATCTCGAGGAAGAAAGGATCATTCGCCCCCACCGGCTTTCCGGTGCTGGGGTCGAGAATGCCTTTTGGCTTCGGCGCGACGAGCGTGCCGGAATTGTCGCTCAATCCCATTCCAGCGCTCCTTTCTTCCATTCATAGGCAAAGCCGATGGTCAGCACCGCCAGAAACACCATCATCGACCAGAACCCGAGCATGCCGATCTGGCTGAAAGACACGGCCCACGGAAACAGGAAGGCCACTTCCAGATCGAAGATGATGAACAGGATCGACACCAGATAGAAGCGGATGTCGAACTTCATGCGGGCGTCGTCGAACGAGTTGAAACCGCATTCATAGGCGGAAAGCTTTTCCGGATCGGGGTTGCGGTAGGCCACCAGGAAGGGTGCGGCAAGCAGCGCCAGGCCGACGACCAGCGCCACGCCGATGAACAGGACGATGGGCAGGTACGAACTCAACAACGCGTTCATGCTGCGGCTTTCCGTTGGCGGCCAATCCACTCTGATTACAGCACCGGACCCACTTGCGGAAGCGTGACAGTTTAACCACTGAACCGTTTTAGGGGGCTCTATGCTGCAACGCGGCGAGGGTTAGCGCAGGCCTTTCGGCGAAGCAAGTCAAACCTTGTTCAAAACACGGTGCTGGACGGCATATCCGGATAAACTGGTCCGATCTGCTCCTGTTTGATTTCCTTCACTTTTTACTCCACTTTTCTCTCCTGACATAGATGCCGCCAAAACCCTGCTAGCATGGCGCGGAATCATCGCCCCAACCTTTGGTCGAACGCCAACAGAGTGCCGTCTGCATGAAGGAAAAAATCTCGCTCGCCATGGCCCGGCGCATCGCGCTTGCCGCACAGGGCTTTACCGATGTCAGGCCGAACGGCACGCCCAATCGCCGCCATCTGGCCCGCGTCCTTGCCCGCACCGGCCTGCTGCAGATCGATTCCGTCAGCGCAGTGGTGCGTGCCCACTATATGCCGCTCTATTCGCGACTTGGCCCCTACCCGCTTGCACTGCTCGACAATGCCGCCGTGACACGCAAGCGCCTGGTTTTCGAATATTGGGCGCACGAAGCCTCCTTTCTGCCGGTCCAAACCTATCCGCTGATGCGCTGGCGCATGCAGCGGGCCGAGCGCGGCGAGGAAATGTATAGTGGGCTGGCCAAGTGGGGGCGCGAACGCACCACTTACATTGAAGACATTTACCGCGAGGTTGTATCGCGCGGCCCGATCGCCGCATCGGCTCTCGAAGGCCAAAAGGGAAATGGCGGCTGGTGGGGCTGGAGCGACGCCAAGCACGCTTTTGAATGGCTGTTCTGGGCCGGCCGCATCACCACGGCATCACGTCGTGGCTTCGAGCGGCTTTATGATCTGCCGGAACGGGTGCTGCCGCCGGCAATACTCAGCTTGCCGGTGCCCTCCCCTGAGGATGCGCATCGCGAATTGCTGCGCATCTCCGCCCGCGCCCACGGCGTCGCGACAGCGGGCGACCTGCGCGACTATTTCCGACTTTCTCCGGCCGACATCAAGGGCCGCATCGAAGAGCTGGTCGAGGCAGGTGATCTTTTGCCGGTTCGCGTCGAAGGCTGGGACAAACCAGCCTATCTTCACAAGGACGCCCGTTTTCCGCGCAAGATCGAGGCACGCGCTCTGCTCGCCCCGTTCGATCCGGTTGTCTTCGAGCGGTCGCGTACGGAAAGGCTGTTCGACTTCCGCTATCGCATCGAGATCTACACCCCCGCCGAAAAGCGCCAGTACGGCTATTATGTGCTGCCGTTCCTGCTCGGCGAAAGGATCGTGGCGCGCATCGACCTCAAGGCCGACCGTCCCGCCGGCGTGCTGCGCGTCCATGCCGCCTATGCCGAGCCCGGCGCCCCGCCGCAAACCGCTGCTAAGCTTTTCGAGGAATTGAAGCTGATGCAGGGCTGGCTCGGCCTGGAACGCATCGAGGTGACGCCTGCGGGTGACCTGGGCCAACCGCTCGCCAACATTGCCGCCTCGTAGACGTGCGTTGACACGACTGCCTCCACAAGCCTAAATCCGGTCCAGACGGTCTCCTCTCGGCAAAGGGAGGAGCCAAGAGGGAATGCGGTGCGAAATTCCGATTTCAAATCCGCGGCTGTCCCCGCAACTGTAAGCGACGAGCCAAGGCCGAAAACCACTGGGACGGTCCCGGGAAGGCGGCACCAAGGCGATGACCCGCGAGCCAGGAGACCTGCCGTCTAAGACAGAAGAATCCGATTCGCCTGGCGGGTTTTCCGGGCAAGGAGCCTGATTTGAAACGCGACAGCAGTTTTTCGGCTGAGACAGCGGACGTATTGTCCCGCGATAGTGATGCCTTGGCCGGCGTTACCGTGATCGTCTGCGCCTCCTGCCGTGACGAGACCGGCTCCGATGGCCATCCCCGCGCCGGCGAATTGCTTGCCGATGACGCGCGCCGCGCCGCTTCCGGCGAAAATATCCGTATCCGCACCGTCGAATGCCTAGGCAACTGCAAGCGCCGGCTGAGCGCCGCGATCCTGCGCGACGGCTGCTGGAGCTATGTCTTCGGCGACCTGACCGCGACAAGCGGCGCCGATCTCGTCGCTGGCGCAAAGCTCTTCGCCACCTCGACCGACGGCCTCATTCCATGGCGCGGCCGCCCCGATTGCCTGAAGCGCGGCCTCGTCGCCCGCATCCCTCCCCTCGACCTTTTGAAGGACCAGATATGAACGCTTCCGTCTCCCGCGTGCCCTGCACCGTCATCACCGGCTTCCTCGGCGCCGGCAAGACGACGCTGATCCGCCATCTGCTCGAAAACGCCGGGGGCAAGCGGCTGGCCATCATCGTGAACGAGTTCGGCGACATCGGCATCGACGGCGAGATCCTGAGAGGCTGCGGCATCGACACCTGCCCGGAGGAGAACATCGTCGAGCTGGCCAATGGCTGCATCTGCTGCACCGTCGCCGATGATTTCGTCCCGGCGCTCGATCAGATCCTGTCGCTGACGCCGAGGGTCGACCATATCCTGATCGAAACCTCCGGCCTCGCTCTGCCCAAGCCGCTGGTCCAGGCCTTCCAGTGGCCGACGGTCAAGAGCCGGGTGACGGTCGACGGCGTCATCGCCGTCGTCGACGGACCGGCGCTGGCTGATGGCCGCGTCGCCAACGACATGGACGCCCTGCAGGCGCAGCGCGCGCAGGACGAGACGCTCGACCATGACGATCCGGTCGAGGAGGTGTTCGAGGACCAACTGGCTTGCGCCGACCTGATCATATTGTCGAAGAGCGACCTGATGGACGCCGCCGGCTCAGCCCGCGCCAATGCCATCATCGGCGAGCACACCGCGCGCGCCGTCAAGATCGTGCCGACCTCGCAGGGCAAGGTCGATCCGTCTGTGCTGCTCGGCCTCGGCCTTGCCGTCGAGGACGACATCGAGAACCGCAAGACCCATCACGACGACGAGTTCGACCACGAGCACGACGATTTTGACTCGTTCGTCATCGATATTCCGTCGATCGC
Source organism: Mesorhizobium sp. M6A.T.Ce.TU.002.03.1.1 (assembly GCF_003997275.1). NCBI lineage: Bacteria > Pseudomonadati > Pseudomonadota > Alphaproteobacteria > Hyphomicrobiales > Phyllobacteriaceae > Mesorhizobium > Mesorhizobium sp. M6A.T.Ce.TU.002.03.1.1. Next base: position 284 of record NZ_RZTI01000034.1, on the reverse strand, counting down.
CAATCCCGATGAGCTGGCTTTGCGCGTCGCCACCGCGGCGGAGGAAGAAAACGTTTTGCGCGTCAAGGGTTTCGTCGAGGTCGGCGGCAAGCCGATGCGGCTGTTGCTGCAGGCCGTCGGTCCGCGCGTCAATCACTATTACGACCGCGCCTGGACCGCCGACGACGACCGCCGCTCGCGCCTCGTCGTCATTGGCCTGAAAGGGCTGAACCGCCCGGCAATCGAGCGTATCCTCGCCGGCTGACCTCAGGCACGAGCCGCGATGCACATCCTCACCACAACAT
>NZ_RZTI01000345.1:0-396 GCF_003997275.1 Mesorhizobium sp. M6A.T.Ce.TU.002.03.1.1 | reverse complement strand
CTACAATGACAATGTCGAAGCCTGGATTGTGCTGCTTGAGGCGAATGGCGGTCCACAGTCCGAGATACCCGCCGCCAACGATGCAGATGTCGGCCTGCGTTGTCTCTTCGAGCGGAGGCGCAAGGTCCGGGTCCTCGGGCAATGCCTGCCGCAGCCAATGGCTCCGCCAGCGGATGTCTTTTTCCGGCAACTGCATCACGATGCGCCTGCGGCGGACAGGCGGCGCTCCACCAGCCTGACCCAAAGACTGGCGCCCATCGGCAGGATAGCGTCGTTGAAATCGTAATTGGTGTCGTGCGCGGCGGCCTGGTGCGCGTCGTCCGCCTGGCCAAGCAAGAAATAGCAGCCCGGCCGCTGTTCCAACATGTAGCAGAAACCTTCAGAACCCATCTCGGG
>NZ_RZTI01000344.1:0-398 GCF_003997275.1 Mesorhizobium sp. M6A.T.Ce.TU.002.03.1.1 | reverse complement strand
CGATCGTGGCGTCGTCTTCCAGTCCTACACGCTGCTTCCCTGGCTGACGGCGCGGCAGAACATCGAGTTTGCCCTCAAGGCCGCCGGTTACGATCGCGCGGCCTGCCGCGAGATCGCGCTCGAGCATCTCGATCTGGTCAAGCTGTCGGACAGCGCCGAGCGCTATCCATCGGAGCTCTCGGGCGGCATGAAGCAGCGCGTCGCCATTGCGCGCGCGCTTTCCTATCGGCCCAAGATGCTTTTGATGGACGAGCCCTTTGGCGCGCTGGACGCCTTGACCCGGCACCAGATGCAGGAACTGCTGACCCAGATATGGGAGGAGCATCGGCTCACCGTGCTCTTCGTCACGCATGACGTCGAGGAGGCCGTCTATCTGTCGGACCGCATCGTCGTCATGG
>NZ_RZTI01000343.1:0-343 GCF_003997275.1 Mesorhizobium sp. M6A.T.Ce.TU.002.03.1.1 | reverse complement strand
GCAATGATGCGATCAACGGCGGAGCGGGCAATGACACTCTGATCGGCGGCTTCGGCCAGGATACCATGACCGGTGGCACGGGCGCCGATACATTTAAGCTCGACGGTCTCGACATCAAGGATCTCATCGTCGACTACAATGGCGGGCAAGGCGACAAGATAGACCTGACGTCGCTGTTCGACACAGCTCCCGGAGGAGCCAATGTTGGCGATTTCGTGAACTACGATTCGGCGACAGGCACTCTCAGTGTCGATCATGACGGGACCACCGGCGGCGCCAATTTCGTCGACGTGGCGACGCTGTCGAACCTGCCCGCGGCCAACACAAGCACGCTGCTCTATGA
>NZ_RZTI01000342.1:0-401 GCF_003997275.1 Mesorhizobium sp. M6A.T.Ce.TU.002.03.1.1 | reverse complement strand
GTCCGAATAAACCCAGGCGCCCCCAAACGATTGGTTGCCATGTCGCATTCAGCGCCATTGCTGGGAGCATCCCGGCTGCGGCAAGAATGCCGGAAGGGCTTTCCGTAAACCGCGGCAGCCATCCCACTGGTTCTGTTTCGAGCACCGTGCCGAAGGCGAGTTTTTTCTGTAGACGGCAATTGTCCGCCTATGTCACCGTTGCGCCGTGTCAGAATCCCGCTCGTCGCGTCGGAGGAACTCGGTGGTGACCGTGCCGAGTCTGTTTTCTAGCCAATCAGCCATCGCCTCTTCTTCGCGCAGGTTCTCTTTGCACGCGCTTTGGGTTTCGGAATCGCCGACCTCGCCGGCTGCGGCAATGAGCATTTTATAGCTGGCGATTTCCATATGCTCGAACGTGTAGC
>NZ_RZTI01000341.1:0-319 GCF_003997275.1 Mesorhizobium sp. M6A.T.Ce.TU.002.03.1.1 | reverse complement strand
GACGGTGGTCCGCCCGGTCAGGCCGATCGTGGTGCCGCGCTCCGGTGACCATTTGAGGTCGGCGTTGACGGTGGCACCGGAGATTGCATCAAGGTTTTTGTCGTCGATCGCTTCCCTGAGCCAGCCGGCCGAGAATTCGCCCGACAGCTTCTCGCCCATGTCGAGTGCAAGGCCAGCGCGGGCGCCGAGCCGCGTCGACGAGCGCTCGAAGCCTTCATTGTCGATGCGTTGATCATAGGTCCGGCGGCCGACCTCGATTTCAGTGAACGGGGTCAGGGCAGGGGAGATCTCGTAGCCGGTGCGCAACGTCGCGGTGTAG
>NZ_RZTI01000340.1:0-341 GCF_003997275.1 Mesorhizobium sp. M6A.T.Ce.TU.002.03.1.1 | reverse complement strand
GTGCTGTTTCACCTGCTGAGTCCATGGTGGTGGACGCCTATTGCCTCGAACTGGGGCTATATCGACAACACCATCAGCATCACCTTCTGGATCACCGGTGTCGTCTTCGCCGCCGTGGTTCTGTTCATGGCCTATTGCGTCTTCCGCTTCCGTCATCGGGAAGGGAATCGGGCTGCCTACGAACCGGAAAACAAGCGCCTCGAATCGTGGCTGACGATCGTCACCGCGGTCGGGGTTACGGCGTTGCTGGTTCCCGGCCTGTTCGTCTGGAGCCAGTTCGTCAACGTTCCCAGCGACGCAACCGTGGTCGAAGTCGTCGGCCAGCAGTGGCAGTGGAGTTT
>NZ_RZTI01000339.1:0-406 GCF_003997275.1 Mesorhizobium sp. M6A.T.Ce.TU.002.03.1.1 | reverse complement strand
GGCTAGATATTTGGGGGGTTCAGCCGATGACAGGCCCAACAGGCTTGATCTTTGCAATGCGCTCAACACATACTTCCCAGGCAGCAGCCAACGAAGTATTCTACAACGAAGCCGATACTGATTTCTCTGGTGCAGGTACGCATGCTAACGCATTGGGTGCAGGATCAGAAACAACTGGTACTGGTATGGCTACTGCTGATGCAGAAGCACTTGGTTCAACTGGCGACGCATTTGCAGAAATGGCTTTCTCAATCGAAAAAGTTACTGTAGCTGCTAAGTCACGCGCTTTGAAAGCGGAATACACCACAGAGCTTGCTCAGGATCTTAAAGCCGTACACGGTTTGGATGCTGAAACAGAACTTGCAAACATCTTGCAGTCTGAAATCATGCTGGAAATTCAACCGCG
>NZ_RZTI01000338.1:0-347 GCF_003997275.1 Mesorhizobium sp. M6A.T.Ce.TU.002.03.1.1 | reverse complement strand
GCCACGGTGCTGCTCGTCGAGGACGAGGATGCCGTGCGCATGGGCGGCATGCGGGCGCTGACCTCGCGTGGCTACACCGTGCACGAGGCATCGTCGGGCGTCGAGGCGCTGGAAGTGTTCGAGGCGCTGGGCGGCAAGGTCGATATCGTCGTTTCCGATGTGGTCATGCCGGAAATGGACGGACCGACACTGCTTGGTGAATTGCGCAAGCGCCAGCCGGACATCAAGTTCGTCTTCGTGTCCGGCTACGCCGAGGACGCATTCGCCAGAAACCTCCCGGCAGATGCGCATTTCGGCTTTCTGCCCAAGCCGTTTTCGCTCAAGCAACTGGCGACGATCGTCAAGGA
>NZ_RZTI01000337.1:0-407 GCF_003997275.1 Mesorhizobium sp. M6A.T.Ce.TU.002.03.1.1 | reverse complement strand
TGATGGCGGTTTCCACCAGCCGCTGGATGTCATCGGTCGGCAAGCCGATGTCCCGCGCCCGCTCGTCGGTGGCCAACTCCTTGGCCAGCGCCAGCTTGAAGTCCTGGAAGCCGGCAAAACCCTGGTCGCGGCAGAAGCGCATGACGCTGGCCTCCGACGAGGCGGACGCCTCGGCAAGCTCGGTGATGCTCTGGCGCAAAGTGGCGTCCGGCTGCGCCAGCACTGTCTCGGCGACGCGCGCCAGCGCCGGCGTCATGTCTCCAGCCGCCGCCCTCAGCGAGGCGATAAGCGCGTATGTCATGAAAGGTCCTTGTTCCTAGAAATGCTCCGCCACCCAGGGCGGCGGGCCGGCAAACAGCTGATCACACAGACGTATGGCATTCGCATCGCCTGCCACCTGGCCATAC
>NZ_RZTI01000033.1:0-49125 GCF_003997275.1 Mesorhizobium sp. M6A.T.Ce.TU.002.03.1.1 | reverse complement strand
AGTTGCGGACGACGGAATCGGCCTGCCGGAAGGGGAGACATGGCCCAAGCCCGGCAAGCTCGGCGCGCTGATCGCGCGCTCGCTGACCGAGAACGCCAAGGCACAGTTCAACGTCGCCTCGAGCCCCGGCGAAGGGACGAAGGTCACCATCGTCTTCACGCGATCGGCGGCAGCAAGCTGACAATGGCAGAGGGCCGATGCTTTCATGCTCCGGGCCTTCCCGCCGCGGCCCCGGGTGCTTGGCGCATGCACGTCAGTGTCCGCCAAAACCCCATTGCCCGAGGATCTACGAAAGGAAGCAGATGATTTCTAAAGCGTCCCTTAATTTTTTGCATCTCTAAGCTTCTGAGAGGTCCTGCACGAGGCCGCGTCATGCCCACCGATAGCCAGTTCATCCTCGAAAGCATCAGGCAGGGATGCGTGATGCTTTTCGAGGACGAGTTCGTCATCGACAGGCTGGTGAAGTATGTCGGCAATGGCAGGATCCGCTGGCACGTCGAATTTCGTGGGCATCGCATGGAGCTTACGACTGGCCAGATCAAGAAGCAGCCTACCTTCCGCAGGAAGATACTCGAACAGGCAGGTGTGCTGCCGCCCCAGCGTTCCGGGGCCGGCTACAGGCGATGGGCACTCGATCTGAGAAAGAACGCCATCGAGCTTCCCTGGCGGGATAGTCCGGTCGATATTGATTTCGCCATCGACAGGCTCACCGGCCACGGGGATGGGCGCTGGACGGTCGAATACCAAGGCAAAGCAATCAAGTTCACGTCAATCAAACTGCGCAGGCAAGTCAGTTTCCGCAAACGCATGCTGGCCAAGGCCAAGGTGCTGCCGCCCGAGTTGGCACCGTCCGCTTATCGAAAGTGGATGGACTGGCTCATTCACAACGCCTCCGAGGCTGCGCCGCTGGCCGGCGAGGCGTCGATGCCAGAGAAAAGCTGGCTTGACGATCTGCCAGAGCTAGCCGGCTGGCAAAAATGAAGCGCCGCCCCAAGCGACCAGCTAGGGCGGCAGTTTCCAAAGCAGAAGCAATCGAGCCAAGGGGGCAGCGGAAGGTGTCCCGCTCGATGCAAGTACGATCCGCTCAGATCGATATGGCCTAGGATTCGCCGTTACTTAGTTTCATTGTTCCTTCGAAACTTCGCCGGGAGATGCGCCGCAGCCCAATACCGCGGCGATAAACAGGGACGGATATCACGGCGGACATTCGCGTTGGCGAAGGTCAAAGCCTTCGGCAGCAGTGCGCCCGAAAAGGGCTGTCGGCGGGTCCCTCGTGGGAACGAAAAAAGAAGAGAAGCAGAACTTTCGTGCGCTATTTTTGCACACGCTATCTTGTAAGTAGCTGATTTTATTTAACTCTCTGCCCCATCCATCATCGGTGCAACGGCAAATTTCTTATATTTCAATCATTTATCTGATGTTTTTAAACCACACTGAGATTGGACAGACTGACATTGCCGGCCTCTATGGTATGTGACTCATTTTATTCTATTTCTCAAAGCCTAACCATCAATGTCACTCAACACCACTTTTCTGCTCATGGCACAATACAATGGTAAGGCAATCATTCCGCTCGATGAGGTCCGTCGCGATTTCTTTTCGCACCTGACGCTCCCGAAATTTCTTCGCAAGCTCAGTTCAGGCGACATTGCCCTGCCGCTCATGCGAATAGAAACAAGTCAGAAATGTTCCAAGGGTGTCCATTCAGGATTTGGCAGACTAACTCGATAAGCGCAGACAGGTGGCCCAGAGGGAGTTTTCCCAGATGAGTGGTTGGAACCGAGTGCGGCTGTAGCCTCAGCACGATGCAAACGAGCAGGCGAAGCGGCACGTTTGCGCCGCATGTCAGCCGTTTGAGGGGGTCTTTCCTTTTGCCCGATAGGAGACGTTGCCGGCGACCACCCTGGACATCGTAGTTGCGCCACTGAACGAACCCGCTCGGGAGGGCGCGGCGTCAAGGCTGGCGCTTGAACAGCGGCGTTGATGAGGCTGCAAGCACCCAGAGGTGACTAAAGCGATTGGCCTCGAAAAGTACCCTCACGCAACGAATATCACGCATCTCATCTAGGGGCTGCGCCACGGCAGTCACGTTCGCACGAGTTCTGTTTTCTCGCTCCATCGAGACTGCGAATTCATGCGTGCGGGGGCAGTGTCGCGCCGTCACGCCGGGTCCGCACCCAGTCCAGCGCACGGTGATAACGCAGGCTGAGCTGCGGGGCGAAGCTCATATAGAACGGCGCGTAATGCAGGGGCTCGACCTTAAGGGACAGATCCCTTTCCGGCACGCCAAGCGCCCATTCGGAGAGGATGCCGCCGAGCATCGACCCAGTAGGCACGCCGCGGCCCGACAGGCCGGTCAGCGCCACCACGCCCGGCGCCAGCCCGTAAAGTCGCGGAATTGTGCGTTGCTGCATGTCGAGCTCGCCAAACCAGAGGTACTTCCAGCGCAGTTCGGTACGGATCTGCGGGTGCAGCCATTTCAGGCGATCGGTCATCACCTGGCGCGTATAGTCGAGATCGCGGCCGCGCCGCCCCATCGGGAACATGGATGCCACGATGCGGCCTTCCGCATTGTACTTGTAGACGAAGATGTCGCCGCGCCCGTCATGGATCGACGTATTGCGCGGCAGCACCGTGCGGCGCTCCTCCTGCGACAGCGGCTGCGTCGCTGCCACGAACACGCGCATGATGCGGAAACTCTGGTCGAGCTTGGGCCAGCCGCCCACCGTATATGCGCCGGTCGCGAAGATCACCTTATCGGCCAGCACGCCGCCCTTGGCCGTGACGACGCGCCATTTGCCGGCCTCCGGCTTGACCTCGGTGACCGCTGAGCCGGTATGCAGGCGTCCGCCCTCCTGGATGACCGCGCGGGCCAGTCCACGCGCATAACCGAGGGGATTAAGATGGCCAGCCTCTTCATGCACCCAGCCGCCGTGAAAGCGCCCGCTGCCCGTGATCGCCTCCATTTCGGCGCGATCGACGAAGCGGGTACGGGCCCCGACGGCGTTGTAGTCGTCCGCCTTGCGCCTGAGTGTCTCGACGGCCGATGGATAGGCGGCAGCCTGGACGAACCCGTTGCGCACCCATTCGCACTGTATCTGGTAGCGCTCGATCATGTCGGCGACACGATCGGCGGCCCGGGTCTGGCGCTGGATCAGCCGTTCGGCCCAGGGTTCGCCGATAAGCTTGCGCAATTGCGGCAGGCTGAAATGGATAAAGGTCGGCGTGCAGTGGCCGGCATTGCGTCCGGAGCCGCCGAAACCGGCCTGCTCGGCTTCGAGGATCACAACCTTGATGCCGGCGCGGGCGAGTTCGAGCGCCGTGGTCATGCCGGTGTAGCCCGCGCCAACGACGCAGACATCGGCCTGAACCGTCTCGTCCAGCGGACGCGTCGATGGTGCTTCACCTGCCGTGGCGTACCAAAGCGTCGCATCGAACGGCGAGAAATTCGCCACCTGCGTCCCCCTCAACTGAGATCGCTGCGGGCATCGAGCGCGTCGCGCAGGCCGTCCCCGATAAAATTGAAGCTGGTGACCGCGAGCGTGATGGCGATGCCGGGAACGATCGCCAGCCACGGCGCACTGCCCAGATATTGCTGGGCGCCATTCAGCATGTTGCCCCAGCTCGGCAGCGGCGGCTGGATGCCGTAGCCAAGGAAGCTGACATAGGCTTCGAGCAGGATTGCCCGGGCCACCGTCAGCGTCGCAGCGACGATGATCGGGCCGATGGCGTTGGGCAATAGTTCGCGGAACATGATCCAGCGGTTGGAGAGGCCGAGCATGTGGGCGGCAAGAATGAAGTCGCGTTCGCGCAACGAGCGCACTTCCGTCGAAACGATCCGCGCCACCTCCATCCAGGTCGTCACCGCGATGATGACGGTGATCATCAGCGGGTCGGGTCGGATGAAGGCCGCGAGTGCCAGCAGCAGGAAGATGCTCGGAAATGAGAGGAAGGCGTCGGTGAAGCGCATCAGCGCGGCGTCGACGCGGCCGCCATAGTAGCCGGACAAGACGCCGATGACCGTGCCGATGACGATGCTGATGAGCATGGCGCAGAACCCGACCAGCAAGGAGATGCGCCCGGCATGGAACAGGCGGGCGGCCACATCGCGGCCAAGCGGGTCAGTCCCGAAAATATGTCCGCCGGTCATTGGCGGCGCGAAGCGGGCGCGCAGGTCGATAAAGAGCTGGTCATAGGGCAGCAGGTAGGGTCCGAGCACGCAGGCGATGGTCAGCACCGCGATCATGACGACGCCGAACATCGCCAGCCGATGGCGGCGGAAGCGGCGCGCGGTGCGGCTGCGCCACCAATTCTCGGGAGGCAGGTCGAGGTTGGCTGGGGTGACGGTGGACATCATCGGTATCCTCACGCCAGCCGGATGCGCGGGTCGACGAAGGCGCTGATTAGATCGGCCAGCAGATTGCCGATCAGCACCAGCACGGCCGAGAACATCAGCAGCCCCATTACGACCGGATAGTCGTTGTAGCCGAGGCTGTCCAGAAACAGCCGGCCCATGCCAGGCCAGGTAAACACGGTCTCGGTGACGAGAGCCCCACCAAGCAGCGCCGGCACCTGCAGCCCCGCTAGCGTGATCATCGGAAGCAGGGCATTGCCTACGACGTGTTTGAACAGCACGCGCCGCGGCGACAGGCCCTTGGCCCGCGCGGTCTTGATGAAATCCTGATTGATCACGTCCAGCGTCGCGGTGCGCATGTAGCGGCTCCAGATCGCGACATCGACCAGCGCGAGCACCGATGCCGGCAACACGAGGTGCCAGAGCACGTCCCCCACGGACCCGCTGCCGATCGTGTACATGTTGCCGGCCGGAAACCAGCCGAGATTGAGCGAGAAGACGTAGATGGCAATGAGGCCGAACCAGAAGGTAGGCACCGACAGCGCAATCATGGCGCCGACAGTCGCGGCGTAGTCGAAGATGGAATAGCGCCGGATCGCGCCCATGATGCCGATCCATACGCCGAGCGTCATGGCGATCGCCGTTGCGCTTCCCATGAGCAGCAGCGTCGCCGGCAGATGATCGAGGATCACCGTCAGGACGGGTCGATTGTCGCGGAAGGATGCGCCCCAGTCACCTTGCAGCAGATGCCACAGCCAATCGGCATATTGCACGATGATTGGACGGTTGAGCCCCATCTGCTCGGCGATGCGGTCGAGATCCTGCTTGCTGATGCCGGGCGTCAGGGCGAATTGCGACATCGGCCCACCCGGGGCAAGCAGCAGCACGAAGTAGCCGATGATCGACACGAGGAACAGCAGCAGCAGGCTTTGCCCGATCCGCCCGACGATATAGCGTAGCATGGTGATCGCCCGATATTGGGGCCAGGTCGGGCGCAGCCGCCCGATCTGGCTTGGTTGGCGTCAGGCTTCCCAGTACCAGGTGCCGATGTTCCAGGTGTCGATGCGGTTGTTGACGTTGGGGGTGAAGCCCGTCAGTCCCTTCTTGCGCCCACGCACCGTGGTGTACTGGAACAGAGGCAGCAGCGGCAGATCATTGCGCACCACTTCCTGCAGCTTCAGGTAGGAGGCCTTGCGCTCGTCGGGCACCAGAGAGTTCCCGCCTTCCTGCAGCAGCTTGTCGACCTCGGGGCTGTGGTATTGCCAGGTGTTCTGCCCGGCGCCGCCCGTCGCCACACTCGACGTCGATGCGAAGTAATCCGAGGTGTCGGGATCGGGGCCGGTCAGGAAGTCGATGCCGACGATGACGCTGTCGAACTGCGACGTCATCCAATAGTCGCCCCACATGACTGCCGGCGGCAGGTTCGAGATGGTCATCTCGACTCCGATGTCCTTGAACGACTGCTGTATGAACTGCTGCGCTTGCTCACGGATGTGGTTGCCCGCCGTGGTCGAGCAGGTGAAGGCGAGCTTGACCCCGTCCTTCGCCCGCACGCCGTCGCCGCCGGCGAGCCAGCCGGCTCCATCCAGCACCGCCTTGGCCTTCTCCAGGCTGAACTCGTGCTTGGGCAGATCCGGATTGTAGTAGAACGACTGCTGCGGCATGTAGGTTTCGGTTGGCGTGGGCAGACCGTAATAGAGCGCGTCGATGATCGCTTGCTTGTCGATCGCGTGGTAGAGCGCCGAGCGCACCGCGGGATCCTTGAATTGCGGCTTGCCCATGTTGAGCGTGAAGCTTTCAACGGTGCTGCCCGCGACGAGTTGGACCTCGCGATCGGCGAGGCCCTTGGCTTCTTCATAGTGGTCCGGCGTGATCCACTGCAGGCCGGTGATGTCGATGTCGCCGGACTTGAACTGCGTGTAGAGCACATTGAGGTCCGGGATGTACTTGATGATGACGCGCTCCAGATAGGGACCCTCACCAAAGTAGTCTGCGTTGGCGAGGAGCTCGATGTGATCGCCCGCTACCCGCTTGCCCCATTTGAACGCGCCGGTACCGATCGGCGCATTGTTGAAGGGCGCGGTGTTCTTGTCAGCCGCCTCGCCAAGCGCATGCTTTGGAACGATGAAGGTCGATGCGAGGATCGAAGGATAGGGCGCGTAGGTCTTTTCCATCCGCCAGGTGATCTCGGTCGGCGAGACGACCTTGATGTCACGCACGAGGTCGTGGCCGGCGCGGCGCCAGCTGCGGAAATCGGGCTCGACCATCAGGTCCAGCGTGAACTTGACGTCCTCGGCGGTGAACGGTTGCCCGTCGTGCCATTTGACGCCGTCGCGTAGCTTGATCTTCCAGTTGAGGCCGTCGGCGGAAATACCGCCATTTTCGACAGTCGGCACCTCGGCCGCCAGGGCAGGCGTGAACTTGCCATCCGGGTCGACGTTGAACAGCGGATCGAAAATGGCGAAATGTACGCCCTCGTCGACTTCGATATGCAGCAGGTGCGGATTGAACACCGTCGGCTCCTGCGAGAACCCGACGATGAGCTGGCCCGTCGGCTTGTCGGGTGCGGCCGCCAGCGCGGAGCCGCGACCGATGAGCGCCGGCACAGCGAGGCTGGCGCCGGTGGCGGCCATCAGGCCGAGTGCTTTGCGCCGGCTAATTTCCGGAAACAATGTGGTCTTGTCGGTGGCCATGTCATTCTCCTCTGTAGTTACGCGGTTGCGTTGCTCATTATCAATCCGCCCTTCTGCCGGAGCGGCCTGGTTCAACTAGAATCCGGTGATCAGCTCGATCTTCGATCCGTCGCTGAAGCGCGAAAAGCGGAAAGCGCCGGGGTCGACGATGGGCGTGCGGTTGGTGACGATGTCGGCCATGAGCCTGCCGGCAGCCGGGCCGATGCCGAAACCGTGACCGGAAAAGCCGGTTGCGATGTGGAAGCCTGGAGTGCTGTCGATGGCCGAGATCACCGGGACGGCGTCCGGGGTGACGTCGATGTAGCCGGCCCAGCGCTGCGCGATCTCAGCCTTTGCGAACGCCGGGAAAGCCTGGGTGAGTTCGACCAGCGCAGCATCGGAAAGTTTCTTGGACGGCTGGGGGTCGAGCACGCGGTTGTATTCGAAGGGGCTTGCCTCATCGAGCGACCAGCGGCTGGGGATCCGCGCTTCATCGAAGAAGCGGCCGCCGAGCCGAAACCGCAGCGAGTGCCATTCGGCGCGCAGGGCGGGTATGAAGTCGGCGGCGAAGCGGAAACTCTTCGGCACGATGTCGACGACGTTCTCGTGCCCGGAAGCGATGGTATAGCCGCCATCCCTGCGCTTGCGAACCGCGAAGCTTTTCGCCCAGATCGCCTGATCCGGCCCGCCTTCGAGAGGCTTGGTGCGGATCACCGAATTCATCACCTTGAGCTGCGGCAGGCGCAGACCGTGATTGCCGGAGAACAGGCTCGACCAGGCCCCGCCGGCCAGCACCACCGCGGCGCAGGCGATCGGCCCGCGTTCCGTGACCACGCCTGAAACCTTGCCGGCACTGGTTTCGATGCCGCGCACCGCGCATTCGGTCAGCACCGTCGCGCCATTGCGCCGTGCCGCCTCGGCTATCGCCGGAGCTGCCTTCTGCGGCTCGGCGCGGCCGTCGACCGGTGTATAGAGCGCGCCTTTGATGTCTAACCGCGAGTCGGGAAACATCGCCTTGAATTCGGCGCCGCTCAGCATGCGCGATTCCAGTTGGTACGGTTCGAGGTTGCGGTTCCAGCGCTCGTGTTCGGCAAAATCGCGATCCGTTTCGCAGGTGAAGATGATGCCGGCGCGCGTGTACCCGGTATGCGCTTCGACGCGCTTGTCGAGGTTGCTCCAAAGACGCAACGCTTCCGCCATCAGCGGCACCTCACGCGGATCGCGCCGCGAAATGCGCACCCATCCCCAATTGCGGCTCGACTGCTCGTGGCCAATGCCACCCTTCTCGCACAGCGCCACGCTCAGGCCACGCTCGGCGAGTTCAAGCGCGGTCGAACTGCCGATGATGCCACCACCGATAACGACAACGTCGACTTTTTCGGGCAATTCGGCATCGCCATGAACGGGAACGACATAGGGACCTGGCATGTCAGTAGAATTCTTCCAGTTGGCAATTCAGGGTGAACTCGGCGACGCTCGCTTCATTGGGCAGATCGACGAGCATGGCGATGATGCGAGCAAGATCGGCCGGGTCGGTCATGTCAGCCGGGGCGCGCGCCTCGAGCGCGCGGGCCATGTCGGTGTCGACCAGGCCAGGACAGACCGCGGTGGCACGGATGCCGACATCGAAGCCGGCGTGGCGAATGCCATGGGCAAGCGCAACAGCCGCGAATTTCGTCATCGAATAGAGGCCGGAGCCCGCGTGCTTGACCCTTTTGCCCGAAAGCGAGCCGAGGATGATCACCCTGCCGCGCCCGCTCGCCGTAAGCGCGTTCCACGCCGCCTTGGCCAGCCGGCGCGGCGCCTTGCAATGGATCTCGAGAAGCCGGTTCAGTTCGTCGTCATCGGCCTCGATGACCGTACTGGTGCTGCAAATGCCCGCACTAGCGACAATGGCGTCGATCCGCCCGAAACGTGCCGTCGCCGCCGTCACCCATCCGGTCTCGAGGTCGGCGCCGGCAGCGTCGTAGGCATGGATGTGGACCGAGGCGGGATCGGCCCATTCGGGCAGCCGGGGGTCGCGCATGCCGAGCGAGAGCCGCCAGCCCTGCCGTGCGAGCTCCCGCGCTGTCGCCGCGCCGATGCCGCGGCTCGCTCCGGAGACCAGCGCGACCCGGTTCCGTGTCACGGCAGGCCCACGATACGCCGATAGGCGCGCTTGAGGATGTCCATCAGCTGCTGCTGTTCCTCCGCGGAGATGAATTTGAAGAAGTCCCTGGACTGTTCCGTCACCAGCGGGCGGATTCGTGCGGCGAGCGCGGCGCCCTTCTCGGTGATGTAGAGTTCCTGCGCGCGGCTGTCGGTCGAGGACTGCCGCCGCGTGATCAGGCCATGATCTTCCATCTGCTCCATCAGCCGGCCGGTGGCGGAGCGATCGCGCAGGATCAGTTGGGCAATGATCGAGGGACGGATGCCGGGATGGCTGTCGACCAGCAGCAATGTGGTGATCTTGCCGGTGCCCTTGGCCACGTCGAGGCCTTCGAGCTTGTCATCGAGGTCGCGCGACACCGCGATGTTCATGGTGCGGATATAAAAGCTCAGCGTGTCCTCGAGCACGTCCAGCGTGACTTCGGTGATCGACGTCGGCGGCGTTTTCGACCGTGCGTTCACGCGTACTTCCGCTCCGCTTCCACGGCTTCGCCGATCGCGGAGCGCAACAGACGCTCCCCAACCCGGCAGGAACCGGTCGTCAGGACATTTCCAAGTTAGAACGTAATCAAATGCCAGATAGTGGACATTTGCAACTATATTTCGCGGCTAAGCGGAAAGATCCTGTAGTCGGCTCCTTTTGCGATGCCGCTGGCCTCAGGCTGCGCTCTCCCAGTCCGCGCCAGGAATGGCCGCCACGAGCCGTTTGGTGTAGTCGTTCTGGGGATCGCGGAATACCTGTACCGGGGTTCCGGACTCGACCACGCGGCCCTTATACATGACCGCGATTTCGTCGCAGATCTGGCTCGCGATGCGCAGATCGTGGGTGATGAACATCATCGCCACATTGGTGTCGCGCTGGATCTCGGTGAGCAGCTGCACGATCTGCGCCTGGATGGAGACGTCGAGCGCCGAGACCGCCTCGTCGGCCACCAGCAGCAACGGGTCGAACATCAGGGCGCGCGCGATGCCGATGCGCTGCCGCTGCCCGCCGGAAAATTCGTGCGGAAAGCGGTCATAGGCGCCGCGGTCGAGCCGCACCGTCCCGAGGAGGCGCAGCGCCTTGCTGCGCGCCTCCGCCGCCGCCATGCCATGCGCGACGGGACCGACAGTCAGGATCCGGCCCACGGTGTGGCGCGGGTTGAGCGAGGCGAACGGATCCTGGAATATCATCTGGATCAACGGACGCATCGGGCGGAACGCGGCGGCCGACATTGCCGCGATGTCACGTCCGTCGAACATAATGCGTCCGCTGTCGGGCTCCGCGAGCTTGAGCAGGACCCTTCCTAGCGACGACTTTCCGGAGCCGGATTCGCCGACGATGCCCAGCGTCTGGCCTTTGCGGATCGAGAAGCTGACATCGTTGACCGCATGCACGATGCGCGCCTTGGTGAAGAAACTTCCCTGCCCGCCATAGATTTTGTTGAGCTTGTCTACCTCGATCACCACCGGCTGTGCCGCGTGTTTCTCGCGCTCTAGCGAGCGCACGCGCGGCACGGCCGCAATCAACCGTTGCGTATAGGGATGACTGGGACGGTTGAGCACGTCGGCGGTCAGGCCCTGTTCGACCAGCTTGCCCTTCTCCATGACGACGACGCGGTCGGCGATCTCGGAGACGACGCCGAAATCATGGGTGATGAACATCACGCTCATGCCCTTGCGTCGTTGGATCTTGCGGATCAATTCGAGGATCTGCGCCTGCGTCGTCACATCCAATGCCGTTGTCGGCTCGTCGGCAATCAGCACATCGGGATCGAGCGCCAGCGCCATCGCGATCATCACGCGCTGTCGCTGTCCGCCGGAAAGGCGGAACGGATATTGGTGTTGCATCAGCGGCGGTTCGGGCAGGCCAACCTCTTCCAGCAATTCCAGCACCCGGAGCGCGCGGCCGTCGCGGTCGCCGACATTGTGCGCGCGCATGACCTCGACAATCTGGGCGCCGACCGTCATCAAAGGATTGAGCGCGGAGAGCGGATCCTGGAAGATGATCGATACCGCGCGGCCGCGAAGCCCGCGCAGCGTCGTTTCGTTGGCGCCGGTGATCTCCTGGCCCTTGAACAGGATCTTGCCCGACGTGACGCGGATGGTCGAGGGCAATAGTCCCATCACCGCGTTCGCCGTCACCGACTTGCCGGAACCGGATTCGCCGATAATGCAAAGAATCTCGCCAGCGTGCAGTTTAAACGATACGTCTTCGACCGCGAACGCTCGCTCCATGTTGCTCGGCAGGCTCACCGTCAATCGTTCGACAGCCAGCAGAGGCTCGCCGCCGCGTTGGGCACCCTTCGTGCTGTTCGCCATGTCGGCACTCCCTTCGCACCAGGTCGGCGGCTGCAAGCAAACGACGTCAGCACGAGCGTAGCGGAGATAGTGGATAACGACAACTATCTCGGTTGTGCTCGGACGCAAAGAGGAGTTGGCCGCCTTTCGACGGCTGGATGATCAGGCACGCCGGCTGGAGCGAACCTCGGATAATCCGTCTTTCCATGCATTCGTCGCTAGCGAACGCGCCGCATCGGCCTCGTATGGCCGTCGATCAGTGTTTAGTTGGCAGACGGATTCTACGACAGAGCATCACGCAAACTGCAGCCGTGCGCCTTGAGACTGACGCCAAAGAATTCCAGTTCAAACTTGTTCATCGGAATGCCTCCGGGATTGGTGGAAGGCATTATCCGCCATTGTGCCCCCTTCCCCGTAATGCGCCCGGTTTTCGCCCAAACGCGCCGGACGAGTACAACGACAGTACAACTTAGAGGAACTGGTTCCACTAAGCTGTATACGTTGCTTTTCGCGACGCCGGCCTCTGTGAGATGTGACTCATTTCATTCTAATTTTCAAAGCATAACCATCAATGTCATTCAACACCGCTTTTCTGCTCATGGCCCAATACAATGGTAAGGCCATCATTCCGCTGGATCAGGTCCGGCGCGATTTCTTTTCGCACCTGACGCTCCCGAACTTTCTCCGCAAACTCAGTTCAGGCGACATCGCCTTGCCGCTCATGCGAATAGAAACAAATCAGAAATGTGCCATGGGTATCCATTTGCAGGATTTGGCAGACTACCTTGATAAGCGCAGACCGGTGGCCCAGAGGGAGTTTTCCCAGATGAGCGGTTGGAAAATGCAGATGTAGCGCTGAGGAAGCGTCCGCTTCGCGCCCGATGTCGGCCATTGGGCTAGTGTCTGCCACATCCCGAAAGCGGTCACCGGAGACCGAGCTGTAAGTCTCCTTCCGCGCCGTTAGTAGCCGGAGAGCTCCTCGCTGCGTACATCCTCATCGTTGACGCCCAACCCGCTGAGCATCTCGTGCATGGCTCCGACCATCGCCGGCGATCCCGCAAGGTAGTAGATAGGCGCGAGCATGTCGGGCAGATGCCGCCGCATCAACGCGGCATTGATCGCTCCAGTCTGCCCATCCCAGGGTTGAGCCACTTCACTCGCCGCTGTCATCGTGGCGACAACGTTGAAGTTAGGGTTGGTCTTCTGCAGCCATTGCAGTTCCCCGAGAAAGGCTGCGTTCTCCGGCCGGCGGTTCGAATAAAATAGCGTGATGCGGTGGGGCAGCCTTGCCGCGGCGGCATAGCGAGCCATGGCCAGAAACGGCGTGATGCCGATGCCGCCAGCAAGGAACACCGCCGGTCGCATCGGATCGTCGTGCAGGGTCAAGTCGCCATTTGGATCAGTCATGCGCACCGCGCCGCCCATGGGGAGCGACGCCAGGGAACGCTTGAATGCCGTATCGCGGAGGCGCGTTGCGACCATCAACTCCGGCTCCTCTGGCCCGCTGGCCAGCGTGAGGTGGCGGGAGCTACCCTTGCTGTCCGTCTCGGACGGGTTGAGCAGCGTGAGCGATATCGACTGGCCGGCCAGATGACGGAAACCGGCCGGCTTGGCGAAGCGAAACGCCATGGTGCCGTCGGCAACCATGTCGCGACCAACCAATTGCACTTCATGCGTAACGCTCTGGCGATTGAGCCTGCCTGATAGCTTGAGACCGTCGCGCATGTTGAGACTGAGCAGCGCGATGTTCGTCGCCCCCGCGATCATCTCGAGCGTTTGCACAGCGTAGAACATGGTGTCGAATTCTGCCGCGTGCGCCTTGGCCGCGAGGAACAACGCGGAGGGGATAAGCACCAGGATGCCGTTTGCCGCAATCACCGGCATGCGCCTGAGCTTCGCGCCGACAACACCGGCCCGCCGTCCGCCGGAAAGGGCAAGGCCCGAGCCGCCTGCTGCAGCGATGGCAGGGACCAGCAGCAGGAAGCCCCATGGTATGGCCGTCTTGACGGCGATGATGGTGCCGTCGGAGGCGAATAGTTCAGCGAGCACGGTCGAGAACCAGAAGGTCAGGATCGTTAGGAGCGCGATCGTGCCTGCGACGGGATGAATGAGCTTGGTCATGGTTTCTGTGTCTTCACCGGCTGATGGCGAGCACGCCCAGCACCGAGGCGGCGGCGGCAAGCCCGATGCGGACGTAGTGAATCATGATCCAGGTGTTGAGCCGGTCAGGAACCTGGTCGAGGGGCAGGGCTTTGGCCGCGAACTGAGCGTTGGTTGGCACGAACCAGATCATTGTGAGCGCCAGGACGCCCGCGATGCAGGCGGCCGATCCGATCCAGAGCATACGCGGCCCAACGTCGCCCCAGCCGAGCCAGAGGGAGCCGATCAGGCCGACGAGGGTCGGAACGACGACAATAGGAATCGCCCCGGAAATGAACCCGTTGTTCTGGCTGAACCAGTCGAGGAACTCGGCTGCGGGGAGGCTCTTCCAGTAGCCGCCGAGCGTCACACCAATAGTCAGCATGACTCCGGCGAACATGGCCGAACCCGTGACGGCGAGTATGTTGAACAGGAGTCGCATCGGACTCTCTCCTCTTGGCTTGATTTCGATTGTGATGACTTCGGGCTGCAGGCGTCGCGTTTATGCGACGCAGATGCCGGGCACCGCCACCTTCTGGAACAAGTGCGGAGAGGCAACCTCCGACGACGGATAGGCTCCCAGTTTCGCTCTGAATTCGGGATGCGTGAACGCGGCCCGGAAGGCGGCCGTCGATTCCCAGACTGCGTAGTTCAGGTAGGTCGGGTTTTCGCCGATGGCGCGGTGGAGCTGGATGGAAATGAGGCCCGGCTGGGTCTTCATGAAGGACGCATCGTCCTCCCACGCTTGAAGAAACACCGCTTCGTCGGCCGGATCGAGCGTGAACAGATTGATGAGCACGATGGCCTTGGCATCGATTCCGATCTGACGGTCGATGGGAAAGGCAGGATCGAGGGGGCGCATGGTGGGCATGAAGGTCTCCTGAAGGTGAATTGCCACCGAAGCGGCGATTTGACATCATTATGTCGACTGGGTACCATCGACACATAATGAATTGACATCATCATGTCAATAGCATCATATGGTGACAAATGAACAAACCACAGCGCACCTCAGCCGGAGATGCCTTGACCGATCTCATTCTGACGATGTTCCGGGTGAACAACCTGACCCTTGCCTGGGGCGACCGGCTCGTGGCGCCTCTAGGGCTGACGAGTGCCCGTTGGCAGATCCTGGGGGCCGTCGTGGCGGCGGAACGGCCACAGCCGGTCGCCTGGCTTGCGCGCGATCTCGGCGCCAATCGCCAGAACGTTCAGCGCATCGTCAACGATCTGACCAAGGAAGGGTTGGTGGCATTCGAGCCAAACCCGCATCATCGCCGTGCGCAACTCGTGACGCTGACCGACAAGGGACGGCAGACCTATGATGCGGCCATTCGCTTGTACACGCCGCGGGTCGAGGCGCTCGCGGAAGGGCTTGCCGTAAAAGACATCGAAGCGGCCCGCAGCGTGATGACGATGCTGCGGCAGAAACTTGAGGGCGATGAAAATACTCATGTGTAAGCCTCGCCCAGCGAACGGTGGTGTGCGTAGGGCGGGTTGTGATCGCTAACCGACCAGCGTCTGGTCCGCAGGGCCGGCCCGACATTGGCCATTGGCTTGAATGTCCGCTACTCGCCTTCTGGAAGCAAGAAGCAGCCAGTCTGCTGCCGGCCCCTGAGCGGACATCGCACTTTCTTGTCAACCCTATCTTCCCAAACGGACCGCTTGGGGTGTCGGTCATTCTGGTAGGCGGCAGCGAGCGCACGTAGGCAAGGAAGACCCTGTGGGCGTAAGCGGAAACGGGAGATACTTAGGCGCCCCTGCACCAGCATTCCGGCTCGAAAACTCACACCCTGAAGTTCACAAATCCTGCACTAATCACGCAACTCTGAAACGCGACCCATTTTGTGCCCAAGCGCTGCTGACGAGTACGACAGCAGTACAACTTCGAGGAGGTGACGCCCCTTAAGTTGCTGAATAGACGTTGCTTTTCGCGATGTCCGTCCAATCCATCATCGGCGCAATAGCCAGTCTATGTGCTTGATACGTCATCGTTTTTGTTTAACTTTAAATCGTTAGCTTGTGTCAAGTACACACGAGCGTGCGCCACGATACTGCGCTTTTCGCCAAACCTTCGGTGAACTCATCAAGCTCCATATCGATGACATGTGCGAGGTTGGCAAGGCCTGCCAGACCCGCGCGCCGCGTTGCGATCAACTGTCCGTCGGCGACAGGTGAAGAGCGGCCCGCAGGCCGGCATCACGGCCGGACCGCCGGCGTCTCGACCCGCAAGCCACGGGCCCGCTCCATCAGATGGAGCTCAAGGTCAACGAGTTCCGGTGCGCCGAAGGCGAAGGGCTCCGCCCTGACCCCGATCATGCAGTTGCGCAGGCGCCGCTGCAGCGAACCGACCATCTGCCACTCCAGCCGGTAGAGCGGATAGCCGGTCGGATGCGCCTGCGGCATGGCACTGCCGCCGAGCCGTTTGCCCCAATTGTCGTCGTGGCAGGAGGCGCAGGAAAGATCGAGCTGGCCGATACGGCTCTGGAACAGACGCCGGCCGTTGTCGCGAAACGGCGCCAGCCGGGCGTCGGTCGCCGGCGTGATTGGCATACCGCGCGACTGATGCGCCACATAGGTCGTCAGGGCGAGCAACGCGTCAGATTCCGGCGCCAGCGGCTCGGCCTGCTGCCGCTCCGCGCGGCAGGAATTGATGCGCCCGGCAAGGTCGATCGGCCGTGCCGTCGCCTCGTCAAAGGCCGGGTAGCGCGTGGCAACGCCGCGCATCGTCTGACTGGCATCGCCATGGCAGCCGGCGCATGCGACATCCGCCCTGCCCTCGGCCTGTTGCCAGAGCTGCTCGCCCTGCAGCACCCACAGCATGCCGGGGTTGCTCATGTCGTCGGCCTGCAGCGCCTGCGTCTCCGGCGTCATGAAGTCGAAGCCGGACCGCCTCGCGCTGCCTTCGATGCCGGCAGCGATGGCCATGCTGCAGACGACCGCCGCGATGATCCCCACCAGGCCCCAGAGGGCGCGCATCAGCTCACCGTGATTTCGGCCGACGCCGTTTGGCTCTTCCCGGCATCGTCCGTCCAGGTGAAGTCGATCGTGCCGCTCGTCGTGGCGACGAGCGTGAAGGCGATGAACGGATTGGCCGATACCGCTGGAAAGAGATCGGCCGAAAACACCTCCTCGCCGTTGTAGGCACAGGCAAAACGGCGGATGATGTCGCGTGGGATGTTGATGCCGTTCGGGCCGACACGGTAGCCGGTCTCCATCGGATGCGCGATCATCGCTCGGATCTCGACGACCTCGCCCTGCCTGGCCGCTTTCGGCACGTTGACGAGTGCGCGCGCCATTATGAGAGATCCTCGATACAGGCGGCCAGCGTGACGATCGCGCTTGCACGGCTTGACCAGAAGCTGCCGTCGCTCATCTCAGCGACCGCGACTACCACCTGGGAGGTCGCGAGCCGGATCCTCGTCGAGACGGTGGCGCGGCCCGAGCGCGGCCCGAGACGGAAAACCGCGACATTCGCCTCCGGGTTCTTCTCGTTGAAGACCGCGATGCGCCGGACATGATCGTCCGCGGTCATCGGGCTCTCGGTGGCGACCGTGATCCCGACCGCATTGCCGTTTTCGACCAAAGGCGGCAGGTCGAGCCGGACGCGGCCGTCGAGAACGTCGGCTCCCCCGGTGAAGGTACGGATCGCTTCATCGAGGCTCGGACGGGCAACGGCCCAGCGCGGCAGGCTGATCACCAGAAGGCCGGTCATGCCGGCCCGAAGAAACTGCCGCCGTCCGACCAAGCCTCCGTGAACTCGAAGCGGGTCTTCGCGCATAATCACCCCTTCAGCGTCGTGAGATAGGCGACGATATCCTCGATGTCGGCGCCGGTCAGGATCGGCTTGCTGCGCCAGGCAGTGGCGACGCGCCGGCCTTCCTCTTCCGCGATCCGGTAGTAGGAAGGCATGATCGTATTCGGCGCGAGCCGCTTCATGTCGACCACGCGCAGCCGGATCTGGCCTTCCGAAAGTCTTGCCCCGACGCCGGTCAGGTCGGGCGCCAGCGTGCCATGCAGATGCGCATCGGGGAACGGCCCGCTGTGGCAGAGCGTGCAGAGGCTGCGCTGCCGGTCCGAGATCAGCGCGGCGCCGCGCGCCGGATCACCCTTGCCGCCGACCAGAGGCTCCATGATCGCGTCGCCGGTCACGACGTAAGATCCCGCCTCCTCGCCGACACCGGGCGAGGCCGCAAGCAGCAATCCCGCAACAGCGAGGCAAGCCATCCTCATCATCCGAACACTTCGCTGGTGATCGTCCGGAACCAGTCCTCCGCATAGGCCGCTTCCAGTTCGCGGACGGAGGACGGCGCTTCGAGCGGGCTTGTGCCGCCCGCACCCTCCACCTCGGCAAGCAGGCCGTCGCGCGGCTTGTAGACGCCTGCGATTGAAATGCCGTAGCCGGGCGCGACCAGGCTGTAGCAGGTGTTGATGAGCTTCGGCTGCGGCGGCTGCCGCTCCCTGACCAGCGCGGCGACCGCCGCAGCGCAGGCTTTTGCCTGGGCGTTGGCGCTGAAGGCGGATTTCGGCATCGCCCCACCGATCGCCGCGTCGCCGATGACGTGGATCGCTGGCTGCAGGCGGGACTCGAAGGTGACCGGGTCGATCGGGCACCAGCCCGTCTGATCCGCGACACCGGCCGACTGCGCGATCCTGCCCGCACGTTGTGGTGGGATCACGTTGGCGATATCGGCCTTGTGGCTGCCGAACTCGGTCACCAGCGTCCTTGTCGCCGGGTCGACTTCCGTCACCCTGCCGCCCGAGGACAGCGGCACCCATTCAATCAGGCCGGGATAGAGCTCTCGCCAGGCGGCTTCGAACAGCCGCTGCTTCGAAAAGGCGTCCTTGGCGTCGAGGATGATCAGCTTCGAGCGTGGCTTGCTGGTCTTGAGGTAATGCGCGATCAGGCTTGCTCGCTCGTAGGGACCGGGCGGGCAGCGGAACGGATTGGCTGGCGCGGAGAGAATGACCACCCCACCGTCCGGCATCGCCGCGAGCTGGTCGCGCAGCAGCAACGTCTGCGGCCCCGCCTTCCAGGCATGCGGCATGATCTCCGCTGCCGTCTCGTCGTAGCCCGGCAAAGCATCGAAGCGCAGGTCGACGCCAGGCGCCAGCACCAGCCTGACGTAGCCGATGTCAGTTCCGTCATCCAGCCGAACGCGCCGGCGCTCGGCATCGACGGCGACAGCGCGCTTGCGGATGAGGCCGATGTCGCCGAACCGGTCATAGCCGAAGGTCTGCGCCTCGATGCCGCGCAGCCCTGCAAGCACGGCATTGCTGAACGGGCAGGCCAGATAGGCTCCCTCTGGCTCGATCAGCGTCACGTCAAGCTCGCGATCGAGTTGTTTCAATGCCCGGGCGCAGCTTGCCCCGGCAAAGCCGCCGCCGACCACGACCACTTGGGGCTGCACCTGTGCGCGCACAGGCGGCGCGGCAAGGACCGCCGCAGCGACGCTGGCCGCGGCGCCGCCAATCAAGGCTCTACGGCTGGGCATCGTGTGCCGCCTCCGGTTTGGCGAGCCATTCGGCGATGGCACGCGTCTCTTCCTCGGTATATCCCCTGGCGATGCGGTCCATGACCGTCGCCTCGCGCTCGCCAGAACGGAAGGCTTGCATCTGGGCGACGATGTCGTCGGCCGCGTGGCCGTCGAGCGACGGGATGGCTGAGCCGAGCGCCGCCGGCCCGTGACAGCCGGTGCACGCCGTCGCTCCGGGCGCCGCGTCGGCCCATGCTGGCGCGCTTGCCACCAGTGCCGCAAGCAGTGCGGGCGCGAACGATCGTCCGCGCCTGTTCTTTGGGCGCATCATGTCATGCGAGGTCATGGTTCTTCAGCGGCAGCGTGCGGATGCGCTTTCCGGTGGCGGCGAAGATCGCATTGAGGACGGCCGGCGCGGCGACCGCGATGGTCGGCTCGCCGACGCCGCCCCAGAAGCCGCCGGACGGCAGGATGATCGTCTCCACCGCCGGCATTTCGGCCATGCGCATAACCTCGTAGCTGTCGAAATTCTCCTGTTCCATGCGGCCGCCATTGACGGTGCATTCGCCGTAGATGCAGGCGGAAAGGCCATAGACGAAGGAGCCCTCGACCTGCCGCTCCACTTGTGCGGGATTGACGACATGACCCGGATCGGTGGCCGCCACGATGCGATGGATCCTGAGCTGCCCGTCGGTGACCGAAACCTCCGCTGCCGCCGCGACATAACTGCCGAAACCCATGATCTGCGCCAGGCCGCGGTGAACGCCGGCGGCTGGCGGGGTGTCCCAGCCGATCCGTTCGGCAACCGCCTCCAGCACGGCGAGGTGCTTCGGATGCTTGGCCATCAGCTTGCGGCGGAAGGCGAGCGGGTCGACGCCGGCCGCATGGGCGAGTTCGTCCATGAAACACTCGACGTAGAGCGCATTCTGGTTGAGGTTCACGCCACGCCAGAAGCCCGGCGGGATCGGCGGGTTGCGCATGGCATGGTCGATCCGCAGATTGTCCACCGTGTAGCCCAGTGTGCCTTCCGTGCCACTGAGGACGAGGCCCTGGAAGACGACCGGGTCCATGCCGTTCTGCATGCCTTCCGGCCGCACCGCCGCAAGGATCGACTGGCCGGATATACGCATGTGCAGAGCGGTCAGGTTGCCGTCCGCGTCGAGCGCGCCCGTCAGTCGGCACCGCGTCGTCGGATGATAGGCGCCGTGCAGCATGTCCTCTTCACGCGACCAGATGAGCTTTACGGGTGCTCCCGGCACCTGTTTGGCAATGCTGACCGCTTGACGCACATAGTCCTGGAAGTTGCCGCGCCGGCCGAAGCCGCCGCCGAGATGGATCTTGTGCACCTCGCATTGCTGCACCGGCAGACCGGCGGCCTCGGCCGCTGCGGCAAGGCTCGCCTCGCCATTCTGGGTCGGCACCCAAACCTCGCAGCGCTCCGGCGTGTAGAGCGCCGTCGCGTTCATCGGCTCCATGGTTGCGTGGTTCTGATAGGGGTAGGCATAAGTCGCCGTGACCGTTCGGCCGCCAGCGGACAGGGCGGCTCCAGCGTCACCTTGCTCGGCGCCAATGAAGGCGTCATTTGCGCCGAGGCCTTCTTCGAGCATCGCCGCGATCGAGGCGCTGGTGACCTGCCGGTTGGGACCTTCGTCCCAGACGACCGGCAAGGCATCGAGAGCGGTCTTCGCCCGCCACCACGTGTCGGCGACAACCGCAACGGCGGTCTCGTCGACCTGAACGACGGTGCGCACGCCGGGCATTTCAGCCACCGCCGCCGCGTCGAAGCTCTCCACCTTGCCGCCGAAATACGGGCAGGCCCGGATTGCCGCGTTGAGCATGTTCGGCAGCTTGAGGTCAATGCCGTAGACCTGGCTGCCGTTGAGCTTATCGGCCGTATCAAGCCGCGGCAGCGGCTTGCCGGCTATGGTCCAATCCTTCGGGTCCTTCAGCGTGACATTGGCGGGCGGCGTCATCCGCGCAGCGGCGGCGGCCAACTGTCCATAAAAGGTGGCGCGATCCGATGCCGCATGCGTGACAATGCCCATCCTTGCGGTGCATTCGCTGGCCGGCACCCCCCATTCGGCGGCCGCAGCGGCAATCAGCATCTCACGCGCAATGGCGCCACCCATACGCACATATTCGTGCGATTCGCGGATGCCGCGGCTGCCACCGGTCGAGAAATTGCCCCATACGCGGTCGCGCGCGAGATTCTGGGCCGGCGACGGATATTCGGTCGTGACCTTGGACCAGTCGCAATTCAGCTCCTCGGCGACGAGTTGCGCCAGGCCTGTCAGCGTCCCCTGCCCCATCTCAGAGCGGGCGATGCGGATGACCACCGTGTCGTCGGGCCTGATCACCACCCAGGCATTGATCTCCGGCGCCGTCTCGGCGTCCTCGGCAAGTGCAGGCTTGATGAACGGCACGTTGAACCCGAGGGACAGGCCGCCAGCCGTGGAGGCCACGCCAACGATGAAGCTGCGGCGGGAGATGGAAATTATGGCGTTCATGACTGTTCTCCTCAGCCGCGTTGCGTGGCTTCGCCGCCATTGGCGGCCAGCTTGATCGCGGCGCGGACCCGGTTGTAGGTGCCGCAGCGGCAGATATTGGTGATCTCGGCGTTGATGTCCTCGTCCGTGGGGTTCGGATTCTGCGTGAGCAGACCCGCCACAGCCATGATCATGCCGGCTTGGCAGTAGCCGCATTGCGGCACATCGAGCGCCAGCCACGCCTGCTGGACCGGATGCGAACTGTCCAGCGAAAGCCCCTCGATGGTGGTGATTTGCTGGTCCGGCTCGACCGCGCTCACCGGAAGCACGCACGAGCGCGTGGCGGCGCCGTCTATATGGACGGTGCAGGCGCCGCAGGCGGCAACCCCGCAACCGTACTTCGTTCCGGTAAGTCCGATCTGCTCGCGGATCACCCATAGCAGCGGCGTGTCCGGATCGACCTCGATGTCACGTGGCGTGCCGTTGACGATCAATCTGGCCATTGTGCAATCCTTTCGATCAAAGGCTGGCGAGGACCGCCGTCCGGATGCCGCGCGGCATGGCCTGGCGGCAGAGACCGGAAGTCCCGGCTAGCGACGAGGCCAAGTTAGCCAGGACCTGTCGCAGAACCTTGTCCCGATGACCGTCAGTTCATCGCAAGCTGTCGCAGGCGAAGCGTTCTGATACACTTCGTTACACTTCTCACGGTTTGTTGATGCCGCGCGAGATTGCCGCCATGGTGCGGAAGGTGATCATCCGTGTAGACGCAAACTAGATATCGTCGATACTGGCCGACTATTTGGCGGCGGCTTTGGAGCATTGCATGGAAGTGGCGCAGCACATCGCGGTCGTCGACGACCACAGGGACATCCGCGACCTCGTCGGAAAATACCTCACCCAGCAGGGTTATCGCGTCAGCGTCGCCGACAGCACGGCCGCGCTCAAGCGGCTGCTCGACCGCAGCCTGCCCGATCTCATCGTGCTCGACGTCATGATGCCTGGCGAGGACGGCATCGCCGCCTGCCGGCACGTGCGCGGGACGGTCGACGTTCCGATCATCTTCCTCACCGCCATGGCCGAGGAGATCGACCGGATCGTGGGCCTCGAGATCGGGGCCGACGACTACCTGACCAAGCCGTTCAACCCGCGGGAACTGCTGGCGCGGATCAAGGCTGTGCTCAGGCGCGTCCACAGCCTGCCGCCGCAGCGCGGCCGCCTCAAGTCGAACGCGCTTCGGTTCGACCGCTGGACGCTGAATGTCGGCCGCCGCGAGCTGGTCGGTCTCGACGGCGTGGCAGTCGCGCTCAGCACGGCTGAATTCCGCCTTCTCACCGCCTTCATCGAGCATGTCGGAATCGTGCTTAGCCGGGATCAGTTGCTCGACCTCACGGTCGGGCGCACCGCCGACGGGTTTGACAGGGCCGTCGATAACCAGGTGAGCCGGCTGCGCAAGAAGATCGAGGCGGATCCGAAGAGTCCGATGCTGATCAAGACGCACTGGGGCGGCGGCTACTGCTTCACCGCCGAGGTGGCCCAGGCATGATGCTGTTGTGGAGACGCAGCCTGGCGGCCCGCTTCCTCATGCTGGTGCTGCTTGCGCTCGCCCTGTCGCAGGCGATCACGTTCCTGATCTCGTGGGACGAGCGCGGCCAAGCCCTGCACGCGGCGGCCAAGGGCGAGTTCGTCAGCCGCACCTCCTCGCTGGCGCTTCTGCTTGACACCACGCCGCCATCGCTTCGGCCCGACATCCTCAACGTCAGCGGCACGGCCTATACGCGTTTCTGGACCTCGGACGACGGACCGAGCAATCCCCTCGCTTGGCAACAGGAGGCATTTACCCAGCTCGCCAAGCCGCTGCCCGGGATTGCCGGCAAATATGCCGCCTACATGAACGGACAGGCCTCGAACGCAGTCGATGCCGCCGATCGTTCCGTGCCGCCGCGCATGTTGGATTTGTCCGGCAATGGCAGGCCCTTCTCGCGGCCGGCCAAGTTTCTTTATATGGACGCCGCCCCAAACGGCATGGGCCTTTCGGTTCGTCTCGACGACAGCACCTGGCTGAATGCCGCCTACGCCAAGGCAATGCCGAACGCCTTCTGGACGACGCAATCGGCGATATCGCTGGCGCTCACCGCGCTCATCCTGTCCGCCATCGCGATTTTCGGGGCGCAGGCAATCGCGCGTCCGCTGCGACGGCTCGCCAATGCCGCCGAACTGTTCGGTCGTGGCGAGGCCGTGCCGCGGCTGCCAGAATCAGGACCCGACGACATCCGCCAGACCGCCGAGGCGTTCAACCGCATGCAGGAGCGCCTGCAGCGCTTCGTCGAGGACCGCACGCGGATGCTTGCGGCGATCAGCCACGACCTGCGCACGCCGCTGACCTCGCTGCGGCTGCGCGCGGAGTTTGTCCAGGATCACGAACTCCAGGAAAAGATGCTGAAGACCATCGAGGAAATCCAGACGATGACGGAAGCGGCGCTCGCCTTCGCGCGTGAGGACGCCGCGGTAGAGGCGACGCGCACCGTCGACCTTTCAGCACTGGTCGGCAGCCTCTGCGACGATCTCGCGGAGCTGGGCCAAAACGTCACCGTCAATGACGGGCCCAAGGTGCTGTATCGCTGCCGGCCGGACTCCCTGCGCCGGGCGATCCGCAACCTCGTCGAAAATGCCGTCCGCTACGGCGAGCAGGCCAAGGTGAGCCTGGTCAGGAGTGACGACAGTCTGGACATCGTCGTCGAGGACGCCGGACCCGGCATTCCGCAAGGCGACATGGAACAGGTGTTCGCCCCCTTCTTCCGCCTGGAGCAGTCGCGCAACCGGGAGACCGGCGGCGTCGGGCTCGGCCTGTCAATCGCCCGCGCCATCGCCCGTCACCATGGCGGCGACATCGTGCTGGAGAACCGGAGCGAGGGCCTTCGCGCGATTATCAGGCTGCCGCTGATCGACATGGCCAAGCAGCTTGCCCCGGCGCCCGTGCCTGAGACGAAACCCCCGACCGGACTGCGATCCCGAAACCGTCCCGCGATCGGAACTCCCGCGCTGCCGCGCCATAATTAGATCATCGCTGTCGCAGCGAAGGACAAGTCACGACCTGCATCCTCCCCGCGCCTCCTCGACCCAGCCGCCGCTCTCGCTGGTGAGCGGCTGGCCTTGCCGGAAGCCTCCGGTTACCAGCAAAGCCCCTCCCCGAACGTTCAGCAAAGGTCATCCGATGAACCATTCACATGCCACGACACGCACCCACATTTCCGCCGGAGCAGCGACTGCATCCCTGCAGACGTCTGTCACGCGAGCGCGTAGGTCGCTGGCTGCGCTCTTGGTCGCCGGCGGCCTGCTGTTACCGAGCGCCGCTTCCGCGCAGCAGGCAGACGGCGAGCGGCTGTTCCGGCAGCGCTGCGGCACCTGCCACAGCCTCGAGCCGGGCCAGAACAGGGTCGGCCCGCATCTGTCGGGCGTTATCGGCCGCACGTCTGGCAGCGTCGAGGGTGCCCGCTATTCGGCCGCTATGCGGGAATCAGGGATCGTTTGGGACAGCCAGTCGCTCGATAGCTTCCTTGCAGCACCGCGCCAGAGGGTGCCAGGCACGTCGATGACAGTGGGCGTTCCCAACGCCGCCCAGCGCGCCGCGATAATCGGCTACCTGGAAGGTGCGGTCGCGCAATAGCGTCCGCTGATGAAGCCAAAGTTGCGTGCGTAACCCTGTTCAATCGACCCGGCCAGAGTATCCGCGAAGCTGCGAGTACCGGCCGATCTGCTCAGAGGTGAGCAACTCGGCCATATCGAGATGATAGCGCAGGTGCGCTGCTCGTAGCGCGCCTTGCACGTCGGCGATGGTTTTTGTCATTTCAACGAGGTGCGTCGACGTTATCTTTCGTTCGGAAAACAAGCGGTCCAGTTCGGTTTCTTCCTCGATGATTCGTCTTCCGAGCGGGATGGTTTCTGCCTTCATCTGATCCAGCAGGGCCTTGGTCCACGAGGCCTGTTCGTCGCTGAGATCAAGAGCATCACGGAGATCGAGGACATGTGACGGACCCGGATAGGAATTGAGTTCGGCCGCCAATGCCAGACCCATCCCTCGCCCCGCCATAAGGTCGGAAATCTGCTCGTCCGAGAGCGCCTTCACGCGGCGTTTCTCCATCCCGGAATAAGACGAGGTGGTTGGGTCTTTTCCTGCAACGGCCTTGTGATGGTTGATGTCGCCATGCTGCTGCGCCAGCCCGTGAGGGGCAGCAAGAAAAGTCAGCAGAAGAAACAGCACGGCAATGGGGATGCGGTTCATCGAGCGATCTCCAGCGTTTCGTGTTTGCGACGTTTGACACGGCCGCAAAAACTGAAACATGATTGTAATCATGTCGGAACTCCTCTTCGCGCGATTCCTCGAACTCGCGGAACGCGAGCATTCTCTCCCTGCCGGCAGCGTCCTGTTTCGTATGGACGACCCGGTGCTGTCGCTCTTCCTGGTCACCGCGGGAGAACTGCGCCTTGTCCGAGCACTTCCCGACGGGTTCCAGCTGACGTTGCAGCGTGCCGGCTCGGCTTCGATCCTGGCCGAGGCTTCGCTGTTTGCGGATCGATATCATTGCGACGCCTTGGCAACCGAGGAATCGACGGTGCGCGCCGTGCCAATCACCAAGGCCAAGGCGGTGCTCGAAAGCGATCGCGCGCTGACCTCCGCACTGCTGCGACACTTGGCAGGCGAGGTCCACCGGACGCGGACGCGGGCAGAGATACTATCCCTGAAATCCGTCGCGGCGAGAGTCAGCGCCTGGATGGCATGCAACGGCGGCGTCTTGCCACCCAAGGGACGCTGGCATCATGTTGCGTCGGAGATCGCCGTTACGCCGGAGGCGTTTTATCGGGAGCTTGCCCGCCGGCGACGGTGTGCTGCCGGCATGATGCATCCCCACATGCCGCCCGACATCATCTGATACTTTTTTGCTCCTCCTATTCCGCGGCCAATCTAGTCGGAGCCGCTACCAGCGGTTCTTCAACGACACTCCGCCTCGGCAACCGCCAGCCCTTAACGATGCCGTAGACGGCCGGAATCACGACGAGCGTCAGGATCGTTGAGGAAATCATGCCGCCGATCATAGGGACGGCGATGCGCTGCATGACTTCCGATCCGGTTCCCGTGCTCCACAAGATCGGCAACAAGCCCGCCATGATGGCGACGACTGTCATCATCTTCGGTCGCACCCGCTCGACGGCGCCGAACATGATCGCCTCGTTTAGATCCGTGCTTGTCAAACCACGCTTCTGGGCCGCACATCTGACCCTCGTATCCGTCCACGCCTTGTCGAGATAGATCAGCATGATGACGCCCGTTTCGGCCGCCACGCCCGCGAGCGCAATGAAACCGACGGCGACCGCAACCGACATGTTGAAGCCCAGCCACCACATCATCCAGATGCCGCCGACGATCGCAAAGGGCAGCGATAGCATGACGATCAGCGTCTCGGTCAGCGTGCGGAAATTGAGGTAGAGCAGCAGGAAAATCAGCGCCAGCGTCAGCGGCACGACAATCTTCAGCCGCGCCTGGGCCCGCTCGAGATATTCGAACTGCCCGCTCCAGGCGACGGAATAACCGGGTGGTAGCTTCACTTCGGCGGCGACTGCGGCTTGAGCCTCGTTGACATAGCCGCCAAGGTCGCGGCCAGCGATGTCGACGAAGATGTAGACGGCGAGTTGGCCGTTCTCGGTGCGGATCGAGGTCGCGCCGCGCGTGAGTTCGACCTTGGCGACCTCGCCGAGCGGCACAGAGCCACCGCCGGGCAGCGCAATCTGCACGTCCCGGGCGATCGCGCCGGGATCGCTTCTGAGAGCGCGTGGATAGCGGATCGCAACGCCATAACGTTCACGGCCCTCGACAGTGGACGTAATGACCTTCGCGCCAAGCGCCACTGAGATCACTTCCTGAACATCGCCGACCGAGAGGCCGTAGCGCCCAAGGGTGGCTCGGTCCGGCACGATGTCGAGATAGTAGCCGCCTATCACCCGCTCGGCATAGGCGCTCGACGTGCCGGGCACCGCCCGCAGCACCGCCTCGATCTGCCGAGCAACGTTTTCCATTTCACCGAGTTCGGTCCCGTAGACCTTGACTCCGACTGGCGTGCGTATGCCCGTGGACAGCATGTCGATACGGGCGCGGATCGGCATCGTCCAGGCATTCGACACGCCCGGAAACTGCAGTGCTGCGTCCATCTCGGTCTTCAGGCTTTCCGAAGTGACCCCGGGCCGCCATTGCGATTTCGGTTTGAGGTTGATGATCGTCTCGAACATCTCGGTCGGCGCGGGGTCGGTCGCGGTCTGAGCCCGGCCAGCCTTGCCGAAGACGGAATCGACTTCCGGAAAGGACTTTATGATCCGGTTTTGCATCTGCATCAATTCGGCCGCCTTGGTGACCGAAACTCCCGGCAAGGTGGTCGGCATGTACATCAGCGTCCCCTCATCGAGGTTCGGCATGAACTCGCTGCCGAGCTGGCGCGCCGGCCAGACCGTCACGGCAAGAGCCACGACGGCGAGCAGGATAGTGAAGGTCTTCGCCTTCAGCACCCCGGCAATGATCGGCCGATAGAGACCGATTAGCAGCCTGTTGAGCGGGTTGCGATGTTCCGGGATGATCCGGCCGCGGACAAAGATGACCATCAGAGCGGGCACGAGCGTGACCGAAAGCAGCGCTGCCGCTGCCATAGCGAAGGTTTTCGTGAAAGCCAGCGGCCCGAACAGCCGGCCTTCCTGGCTTTCAAGCGTGAAGATCGGAAGGAATGAGACGGTGATGATCAGCAGGCTGAAGAATAGCGCGGGTCCGACTTCTGCTGCGGCGTTGACCAGCACTTCGATGCGGGGCTTGCCCGGTGGCGCGCGTTCGAGGTGCTTGTGGGCGTTTTCGATCATTACGATGGCCGCATCGATCATCGCGCCGATGGCGATGGCCATGCCACCGAGGCTCATAATGTTCGAACCGAGGCCGAGCAGCTTCATCGCGGCGAAGGCCATTAGGATGCCGACCGGCAGCATGATGATCGCCACCAGCGCGCTTCTGACGTGAAGCAAGAAGACGATGGTGACGAGAGCGACCACGATGCTCTCCTCCACCAATGTCGACCTCAGCGTCTTGATCGCGGAGTTGATGAGTTCCGACCTGTCGTAGACGGGGATGATCTTGGCGTTGCCTGGTAGGCTCTTTTCGATCTCGCGGAGGCTCTCCTTGGCATTCTCGATGACGGTCAGAGCATTCGCGCCGACCCGTTGAAGCACGATGCCGCTTGCAACCTCGCCCTCCCCGTTGAGTTCGGCAATACCGCGCCGTTCGTCCGGCACGATTTCGACCTTGGCCACGTCGCCAAGCCGGAGCGGCACGCCGCCCACGGTCTTGAGCACGATGCTCTCTATGTCGGCCACGTTCTTCAGATAGCCGCGCCCGCGCACCATGAACTCGAACTCGGAGATCTCGACCGTTCGCCCGCCGGTATCCATGTTGCTGGTGCGCACCGCTTCGCCGACTTCCGCGAGCGTTACGCCTTGAGCGCGCATCCGCACCGGATCGACGACGATCGAATACTGCTTGACGAAGCCTCCGAAGCTCGCGACCTCCGAAACGCCTTCGGCTTTCGAGGCCGCAAAACGAACGACCCAGTCCTGAAGGGATCGGAGTTCGGCGAGCGACAGTTCCTTGGCGACGACGGCATACTGATAGACCCAGCCGACGCCTGTCGCGTCGGGTCCGAGCGTTGGGGCAACGCCGTCGGGTAGCCGGCTGGCGGCCGCGTTCAGGTATTCGAGCACGCGGCTTCGAGCCCAGTAGAGATCGGTGCCGTCCTCGAAAATCACATAGACGAAGGACACTCCGAAGAACGAGAAACCGCGGACCACCTTCGATCGCGGCACGGTCAGCATCGAAGTCGTCAGCGGATAAGTGACCTGGTCCTCGACAACTTGCGGAGCCTGGCCCGGATAGTCTGTGAAGACGATAACTTGCACATCCGACAGGTCGGGTATGGCATCGAGCGGCAAGGTCTTGACAGCGTAGACGCCTGCCCCGACCGCGAGCGCGCTGGCGAAGAAGACAAGAACCAGGTTGCGCGTCGACCAAGCAATGAGGTTGGCGATCATGGCTGCGCCTCCGCGGGCGTCAGTGCGCTGAGCGCCGCCTTGAGGTTGCTTTCGGCATCGATCAGGAAGTTCGCAGATACGACGACCTTTTCGCCTTCGGTAATGCCCTGCGTGATCTCGGCCATGCCCTCGCCCCGCATGCCGACCTTCACGTCGCGCGGCTCGAAGCTGCCTTCGCCTTTGTCGACAATAACGACCTGTCGATCGCCCGTGTCGATGACGGCGCTGTCGGGCACGGTTACGGCAGGATCGTTGCCGCCCGTCGCGATCTCCACATCGGCATACATGTTGGCAAGCAACAGCCCGTTGGGATTTGCGAGTTCGATGCGAATCCTCGCGGTCCGAGTCTGGCCCTGGATTTCCGGATAGATCAGGCCGACCTTGCCTTCGAAGACCTTGCCCGACAAGCTGCGGATGCGCACAGTCGCCTTGTCTCCGACGCGAACAGAGCTCAGCTCGTATTCTGGCACGTCAGCCATCACCCAGACGGTCGAGGCGTCGGCGATCCGAAACAGCGTTTCCCCGGCTTCGGCCATCATGCCGTCGACGGCCCTGCGTTCCAACACAACGCCATTGCGTGGCGCTACAAGCGTCACCGAGATCGGCACCTTCCGGGTTTTCTCGATTTCGACGATTGCTTCGGCGGGAACGCCAAGGTTCGTCAACCGCTGCAAGCTGCCGCTGGCGGTTGCCTTGCTCGAGCCGCTCCTTAGATCGGCGGCGTAGAGCGCGCCCGCGGCAGCTATTTCCTTGGCATAGAAACTGACGAGGGGCCGCCCTTTTTTGATTGTTTCTCCCGTAGTGATGTCGGCCACTTTTTCGAGGAACGCCTCGGTGCGAATCGAGACGACGCTTACGCGGCGCTCATCGAACGTGACGGTGCCGGGAATGCGGACCGGCCGTACGATTGCGCCTCTGGTGGCGGGTACCGTCTTCACACCCGTTCGCTGCAGTTTTCCGGTCGATAGCTTGACGGTCGCGCCGTCCTTCGTTTCGCCTTCGAAGACCGGGATGTAGGCCATCCCCATGGAATCCTTCTTTGGCGTCGGCGATGTATCCGGCAGGCCCATCGGATTGCGGTAGTAGAGGATTTTCCGCTCGCCCGGCGCCGTCGCTTCGGCCCCCTTCGCCTCGTCCTTGGGACGCGCCTCGAAGCTCACGTCTTCGCTCGCCAGCACCGCCACGAAATCCCGACCATCCGGGGTTTGCTTCGGTGTCGACGAATAGACTGGTTCGCCGTCAGGATGACGATAGTAGATGACTGGATCGGAGGCAGACGAGCCGACAACCGTCGGGGTCTGTTCCGCTCCGAGCGCGCTTACGATATTGGCGCTGATAATTTGCACCACCGCCGGGACGGACAGATCGCGCTGGCCCGCCCAGTATCCGCCGGCGCCCGCGCCCGCCGCCAATACGGCAATCGCCACGAATGAGCCGAGCCTGCTCATTGGGTAGCCTTGAATTCCAAACGGCTCTCGACTGTTTCGGCCTCGCCCTGGATTTTCGCGGCGATCGAAAGGCGCCAGCCTCCTGCCATGATGAGGTTGGTCTTGAACCGATAGATGCCGGGCTCTTCGGACGGCAGCGCCTCGACGGGCGCGGTCATCGCCTCCATACCGTCCGGTGCCATGTCGATGCGCCGGGTAAAGATCACAGCGTCGGGCACCACCTTGCCGGACCGCTTGTCGACGAGACGGACGGCGACAATCGCGGCATCGCCCGTCTTGATCGCGCTTTGAACGAGCTGAAACTCGTAATCGTCGATCCCAGCCCATGCCTTCGAATTGGCACTGCCGAGAGCAAGACCGATCAGCGCCGCGGCTGCAACGTGCTTCGCATTGCAAAAGTTCATTGTCAGTTTCCCCAAGTTCATCCTTTCAGCCGTACGGAATGCACGGCAAGTTCGTGGCCAGGCTCATGCCAAAGCCACGGGCACTCGCCACGGGGCCGTCAGCCACGCGGCGACAAACGGCCCCGATGGAGCCGTCGAAGAACTTAGGTTCGTGGGGGTCTGGGAGGCGGCGGAGAAGCCGGGAGATCGCGCCCGTCTCTGTCGCCAGGCGCGAGCAGGTCAGCCTGAGATAACCGGGCCAGCATGATTGCTGCGGCCGTCGAAGCGCTCGGAAAGCACTTGGCGACGCACAAGGCCGTGAGGGGGCAGGATTTCTGGCAATCAGGTGCCGGCTGACTCTCGTCGGGACAGTTGGGCATGCTGTCCGGCATGGATGCCATATCCGCCATCGTCGCCGCGGGATCGACAACCATCGTCAGCGCAGCGGACGCTGTCACCATCGGCGCGGTGAGAAGGCTCACGACGGCCAGAATCGAAAGCAGACGCGGGAATATGATCCAGATCTTCACAGGCTTCCATGGCACATACTGCATTCCAAGAAAAGATCACCAGGCGCTCACATTTTCGTCAGGTGATGTCGTCTGAACGATCGCCCTCGGCGGCGATCCGCTTCTCGACCATGGCCCGCAAAGCATCGTTAATGCGGTCCTGCCAGCCGGGTCCGTCCCCCTGGAAATAATCCAGGACAGCTCGATCAATCCTGATTGAAACAAGCTCTCTGACACTTGGAGCAACTGCGGCTTCGCGAACCGGTGG
Organism: Mesorhizobium sp. M6A.T.Ce.TU.002.03.1.1; assembly: GCF_003997275.1. Taxonomy (NCBI): domain Bacteria; kingdom Pseudomonadati; phylum Pseudomonadota; class Alphaproteobacteria; order Hyphomicrobiales; family Phyllobacteriaceae; genus Mesorhizobium; species Mesorhizobium sp. M6A.T.Ce.TU.002.03.1.1. Next base: position 16,849 of record NZ_RZTI01000033.1, on the reverse strand, counting down.
GGCCGGCTTCTTGACTGGCTTGAAGGCGGCTTCGGCGGCAGCCATTGGATTTGTCGGTCGGCGCGGAGGATTTGCCATTGATGGTCCTGACTGGAGATAACGGATGGGAGGAGACATGCAACGCAACGCGCATCGGAATGCCTCGATCCACTGCCCGGAACAGTAATTAGAATATTGACGCGAGAGGTGATAGTCTCGCTCTGGATCCTCGGGAGGAGGAAATGCGCGCCATTGCATTGTTTGCCGGCGTGTTGGTGGCTACGCCCTCGATGGCGGCGGAGCAACTGGTCTTTTACACCGCCAGTTTTCCAGATGCCACCTCGGTCCAGCTCAGCGTCATGGACAACAGTGTCTCGCCATATGGGGATTATGACTTTGACGTCGCTATTGGCCTCGTCGAGACGGACGCGAACGGCGTCATCAGGTACGAAGATACCGGCAGGCATCATGCACGCGTTCGCTGTAGTTATCCGGCATATGTGAGCGTAGGTGTGCGAAAATATCCCATAGAGATGTCTCTGAACCGCTCCGTACATGATGACTGGAAAGAAAATCTCTGGAGGATTTTCTGCGCGGCCCCTTCCTCCTGACTTCCGTACTCATGGCATTTTCGACAGCACAGCGCCGCGGGTTGATTTTTCAACCCGCGGTGCCTGTCCCGGATTACTTGATGCCGGTGACCGTGATGCATCCGTTGACGCGGTCGGCTGTGAACTCGATCGCCTGACCGGTTTTGACTTTGCCGAGCAGGCCTTGCTCCGCGACAACGAACACCATCGTCATCGCAGGCATGTCGAGATTGGTCAGCGGCTCGTGCTTGATCGTCAGCTTCTTCTGTTCGGCGTCGACCTTGATGACTTCGCCCTTCACATATTCCTGCGCCAGCGCGCTCCCGCCTGGTTGAACGCGCTCTTTCCCTTTGAAGCCGCATTGGATAGCCGATGCATCGGCGTAAGAGAAACTGAGACAGCCGTTCAACATCTTCAAAACTGATCTTCCCGATTTCGGTTTCAGCCGCGGCTACGCATGAGAATCACAAAAATGTAAATCTGAGGGAAGGTGCCCGTGAATTCGACCCGGTAGTCTGTGGTTGCTGAGCGTTCGAACGCTCGCTTTCGACAAAAGGACTGAACCATGAAACACACCATCGGATATGCATTGATAGTCTTCGCGGCAATGACCACGGCCAGTGTCGCCAACAGCGGCACAAACGCAACAAGCCCCCGCATCGACGGGGTCTTGCACGGCCATGGATCGACGGGCGAAACCACGAAATCGGCATCCAAGCCCGACGTACCTTCCCAAGTGCTCGACAATGGCAATATCGAGAATTCCAGTTCCGCCTACAATCGGGTCGAAGCTGTGAGCCCCTCATCGTGGCAGGTCGGGAGCCCCCGCCAGCGCGCCAGCTGGGCGGGCCGGTAGCCGGCTCAACACCGCAGCTCCGCATCCTCCCAGCGGAGCCAGTGCAGGACAAACCAGCCGGCAATGCGCCGGCTGGTTTGTCCTTTCGACTGCTTCCTCAACCAAGCCTGTACAGCACAGCACACCGCACCAAGGAAACCGACTCTCCACCACCCCCTCGGGATGGTCGTCGCCTACACAAGCAACGCCTCATGATGCTGCTCTCACCCGCAATGCTGTCATCAGTCGTGATGTGGTCGCAGCGTCACCGAGCGACGGGTAGTGTCTGATTTGAGCATAGACGCGCACGGTGGCGAGCTCGGTCCGTGAGCGTGCATCTGTCTTGCGAACGGCCCGCTTATGATAACTATCCCAACGACGTCGGAGCTGAGGTTTTCGCCGGCGATATCGTATCAGACATAGCCGCTGATGCGCAGGCAGGTCCGCACCAGAATATAGAAAGTCATTGCCGTAGGCGCGCATCCGCCGGCGTACGCCGGACCTGGCGACCAATACCGCCGGCTATACCACGCTACCCGGAACGGGCGATTTCCCTTCGTGGCGGGTATGCGAACTCTGGTCTGATCGAACCACTATTGAATATTTGCAGTTTCGTCATAGGCGATATGAACCATCCGTCCACGTGACTAACCTCAAACGCTTTCATAGGTTACGCGGGAACTCTGTTTCCACGATTAAGCCGGGCCTGTTGTCGCCCAGGGAAATTGTCGCGCCGTGCATATCCGATATGGCCTTGACCAGACTTAGGCCGAGCCCTGTCCCTTCGGTGGTCCTGTTCTTTTCCAGGCGATAGAAGCGCTTGAACACTTTCAGCCGCTCCGCCGCCGGGATGCCCGGTCCGTTGTCGCTGACGACGATTGCGCAGCGATTCGCCTGCGTCGTGACACCGATCGCAATCCGGGCTCCTCGTTGCGTATGGCGCATTGCATTGACGATAAGATTTACGCACATCTGCTTCAGCAGATCGGCATCGCCCCATATGAATGAGGCCGTGTTTCGGCTGTCACTGGACAGAACCAGCGAACGCTCGGCGTCCTCGACGATGTGGCTATAGATATCGTAGATTTCGGCGACCAACTCCGAAACGTTCACCTGCGCAAATCGCGAACGGCGTGCGCCGGACTCGATTTGCGAGATGCGCAGCAAGCCCTCGAACGTGCCGGCTATATGCGAAACTTCGCCCATAGCTTTTTCGATGAGCGATCTGATGGCCGTTTGGTCTTTGCTTTCGGAAGCGGCCTCAAGTGTTAGAAACAGCCGACCGATCGGCGTCTTGAGATCGTGCGCGATGTCCGTCGTTACCTGCGTCATCGCCGCGACGTTGGCCTGTAGCTGTGCAAGCGCGACATTTATCTCAGCTGCCAGTATGTCGATGTCATCGCCGCGCAAGGAGAGTGGCAGGCGGGTAGCGAGTTCGCCAGCGCCGACGGCTTTCATAGCGCGCGACAGTCCAGCAATACGCCGCCGTGTGCGGAAGGCCAACACCGCGCCCGCGCCGAGCCCTCCCGCAAGTACGATCGCCGTTCCCCATCCGAAGCTGACAAGCGCGATGCCGCGCAAGCGATCGGTGTCGTCATAGCTTACGCCGACGGTTAGGTCGTAGCCGTCCAGGTTCTTCCGGTAGAGCCGGTAGTTGTTGAGCGCCGCCTCGTGGCTTGTCGGTGCGCGCGTAGAAAATCCCGGCGGGACGTCGGAAATATCAATGTTGCCAGCCAGGAAGTCGCCGTCGGAATCCTTCAGTGTGTAAAGCGTCTCCTGTCCCCTGATTGCCGGGCCATGGCTTCGGATCATGGCGGCAGCACCATCGACACCGTTCGCGTCATAGGCGAAAGAAATCTCCCGGAACCGCTCCGTCACATTGGAATCCAGCCGCTCGTAAAGATAGGCGGCGACCATGTTGTAAGCGACGAAATTGGCTCCAAGGAACGAAAGCAGAAACAGGGAGATGTAGAAGGCGGCAAGGCGGATCGACGTACTTCTGGCGATACTAGCGTTGGCCATGAATGGTGTAGCCGGTATTGCGTGTGTTACGCAGGAGCGGAACATCAAATGGTTTGTCGATCTTCGCCCGCAGTCGGCTAATATGGGTTTCCACCACGGTGCTTTGTGGGTCGAAGTTGAAGTTCCAGATCCGCTCAAGGAGCATGGTCTTCGTCAGTATGCGGCCCTCGTTACGCATCAGGAGTTCAAGCAGCGCGAACTCCCGAGGGAGCAATTCGATCGTCGTTCCGCCGCGGGTGGCGAGGCGGCTGAAGAGATCCAATTCCAGATCAGCCACCTTCAGCTTTGCCTTTTCGGCGGTGATCGGAGGGCGCCTTTGCAGAGCATTGACCCGAGCCAGGAGTTCGGAGAATGCAAAAGGCTTGATCAAGTAATCGTCCGCACCTGCCTCCAATCCCTCAACTCGATCGTTGACACCGCCCACTGCCGTCAGGAAAATCACTGGCACCTTTCCGCCGGCGCCTCGAAGACCCCGCACGAGCGACAAGCCATCGAGGCCAGGCAGCATCCGATCCACAATGGCGACGTCATAGGGTTCGCGCAGTCCGACAAGCAAAGCATCGCGCCCGTCTGTCAGGACATCGACCACATGGCCGGAAGAGCTCAGTCCATTTTCGATGTAACGGCTGATTTGTTCGTCGTCTTCGACTAAGAGAATTTTCATAATGCTAATCTCTCATCTGGCTTGGTGCGCCAAGCGTTGATGACCTTTTGGCCAGTTTGCTTCTGCCCGCGATGGCGTCCGAAGCGATGTCTCAGTGAGGTTTTGACGGCGGGTTTTTCGGCCTGGTGCCCTTAGTCGGCGACGCGGCCTTTCCACCGGCCAGGTACTGGGGTCTGACGTCTCAACATCCGTGCACTGGATCGACAACACGGTCCCAGGCGAAAAGCGCCTTGGAACTCATCACCTTGCAAACTGTCGCGCCGGATCGCTTGCGAAAACCTCCGGCGCCGCGGATTTTTCAACCCGCGGCACCAGTCCCGGATCACTTGATGCCGGTGACCGTGATGCGTCCGTTGACGCGGTCGGCTGTGAACTCGATCGCCTGACCGGTTTTGACCTTCTTGAGCAGGCCCTGCTCGGCGACGACGAACACCATCGTCATCGCAGGCATGTCGAGATTGGTCAGCGGCTCGTGCTTGATCGTCAGCTTCTTCTGTTTGGCGTCGACCTTGATGACTTCGCCCTTCACGTATTCCTGCGCAAGCGCGCTCCCGCCGATGGCGAGCACGAGCGCGAGTGCCGAGAGAGCCTTTACCAATAGTGTCATGATTAGCTTCCTTTGCGGTTTAGCAGTCAGTTGGCGACGGTGATGTCGCCCTTCATGCCGGAATCGTAGTGGCCCGGGACCAGGCAGGCGAAGCCGAATTCGCCGGCATTGGCGAACGTCCAGATGATCTCGCCTCTGGCGCCGGGCGCCAGCCGGATCGCGTTGGGATCGGCGTGCTCCATCTCGGGGAATTTCTCCATCAGCGCCTTGTGCTCCATAATTCCGTCGTGGACGTCCATGACGAACTCGTGATCGATTTGGCCCTTGTTGATGAATTTCAGGCGAACGGTCTCGCCCTTCTTCACCTTGAGGACGGCCGGTTGGAACAACATTTTTCCGTCGTCCTTCTCCGACATCGAGATGTTGATGGACCGTTTTGCCTTGCTAGCCTCGCCAGGGCTGCCGATCGGCATTGTGGCGGCTTTGTCGCCATGGCCTCCGGCATGGGTTCCACCGGCAAGAGCTGCTCCCGAACTGACCGCCATCAAAACGGCCGCTGCGATTATACGTTTCATGCTGCACTTTCTCTCATTGTTGAGGTTGAGGGGTTTCGGTTTCTCATCCCTGTTTGCCGTGACCGCCGTGCGCTGCCGGGGCCATCGTTTTTGCGTCGCCTGATTTCGTCGGAGCGGGGACATCCCCCTTCCACTCGTAAGCCACGGTTCCCTCCGGATGCTGGTACCATCCCGGATCGGCGTAATCGTTCGAGGCCAGACCCTCGCGAACCTTCACAACTGAGAACATGCCGCCCATCTCGATGGCGCCGAATTGGCCCCAGCCGGTCATCATCGGAATCGTGTTGTCGGGAAGTGGCATCTCCATCTCGCCCATGTCGGCCATACCGCGGTCACCCATGGCCATGTATTCTGGCTGGACCCGGCGGATCTTGTCGGTGACTTTCGAGTTGTCGACGCCGATGAACGTGGGCACGTCGTGGCCCATGGCGTTCATTGTGTGGTGCGACTTATGGCAATGGATTGCCCAGTCGCCCTCGTATTTGGCTTCGAACTCATATGCCCGCATGGCGCCGACGGGAATGTCGATCGACACCTCCGGCCACCGCGCCTCCGGCCGGACCCAGCCGCCATCGGTGCAGGTCACCTCGAAGTCGTAACCATGCATGTGGATCGGATGATTGGTCATGGTCAGGTTGCCCACGCGAACCCTGACCCGGTCGTTTTTCGCCACAGGAAGATGACTGATCCCCGGAAAGACGCGGCTATTCCAACCCCAGAGATTGAAATCCGTCATCTCCATGATGCGCGGGACGTACGACCCCGGTTCGATATCGAAGGCGTTCAGCAGGAACACGAAATCGCGGTCCACGCGCATGAATTTCGGGTCTTTGGGATGAATGACGAAGAAGCCCATCATGCCCATCGCCATCTGGACCATTTCGTCGGCGTGCGGGTGGTACATGAATGTGCCGCTCTTCACGAGGTCGAACTCGTAGACGAAGGTCTTGCCGGGCGGGATCCCGGGCTGGGTAAGACCGGTCACGCCGTCCATGCCGTTGGGCAGGATCATGCCGTGCCAATGGATCGTCGTATGCTCCGGCAGCTTGTTTGTTACGAAGATGCGGACTCGGTCGCCCTCAACCGCCTCTATGGTCGGGCCGGGAGATTGACCGTTGTAGCCCCAGAGATAGGCAGTCATGCCGGGCGACATCTCGCGCTCGACCGGCTCGGCCACGAGGTGGAACTCCTTCACGCCGCTGTTCATGCGATGCGGAAGGGTCCAGCCATTGAGCGTCACGACCGGCTGGTAGTCCGGTCCGCTCGTCGGGAAGATCGGAGGCTGCATATCAGGGGACTCCATGATTGGTGCGTCGGGCAGCCCCATCGCGGACGTTTTGGTCCATGCAGTGGCGCCGGCGAGCAGGGCTCCCGCGCCTAACAACTGACGTCTTGAAAGCATTTTTCTTCTCCTTGAATTCAGTGGCCTTCGGCGCCTGCTTCGGCCGCGGCCGGTGCGTCGCCGCCCCCGGACGCGCTCGCGCCGCCGCCGTGGATGGCGGTTCCGAGATTGACATCGGCCAGCCAGAAATTGCGCTTGGCGTTGAGGGAAAGCATGATCGAGCTGATTTTCGCGCGTGTGTCCGCCAGCAGCTCGAACGTGTTGGTGATCATGCCGTTGTAGGTGAGGACCGACTCCGCCTCGATCTTTGTTCGCAGCGGCACAACATTGTTCCGATAGTGCCGGGCAATGTCGTAGGTCGAACGGTAGGCGTCATAGGCGGATCTCGCCTCCGACCGGATGTTGACCGCCTTTTCCGCGAACCGGTTTGCGGCTTGCATGTAGGCAAGCTCGGCCTTGCGCATGCGTGCCTTGCCGGCATCGAAAATCGGAATGACGAGCTCGAGCTCGAGAGTGGGTGAGACACTCGTCTCCGTTCCGCCCTCCTCCGACTCCTCGCGTTCCACCTCGACGCCGGAAAGTAGTTCCAGGTCGCTGACGTAGCGCGTCGCCTCGGTCAGACCGTAGGATTTCGCCAGCGCCTCCAGCTCAAGTTTCGCGATCTCGAGATCGACGCGATTTTTTAGCGCCTCAGCCTCGATCGCGCGTTTGGCCTTGGCCCCTTTGGGCAGGGCTGGAAGCATGTTGGGGACCGAGTAATCGACGTCCGGTCCCCATAGACCCATCAGCCGGGTGAGCTCTTCCTTGGCAGTCCGGGCAGCGAGCCGCGCTTCCGCCGCCTGACCGGTGATCTCGGCATAAAAGACGTGTTCGCGGGCTTGGCCGGTCTTTGTGAAGGCACCCGTCTCTCCAAGTTTTTGAGCGAGTTCGGAGGCAGAGTCGGCGGCGGCTTGCGCCTTGTTCAGATAGGAAACGCTCTCCCAGGCCGAGACAGCATTGATCCAGGCCCGCCGCGTATCCGCAGCCAGTCGTAGCGTTTCTTCGCCGGCGCGGAGCTGGGCCTGACGGAAACGTGCATCCGCGACTGCGACGCGCCGCTTGTGGGTCGCCAGCGCAAGGATGTTGCTGACCACCGCTCCTTCAATCGTCCGCACGGGATCGACACCGATCATGCCGACGGAGATCGTCGGATTGACGAGCATCGTCTCCTGCCACATGTCGGCCGCCGACAAACCGATCTCGGCGTAGGCGGCCTGCAGGCCCTTGTTGTTGAGCAAGGCGACCTGCACCGCGGTGTCCGGGCCGATTGTCTTCTTCTGGACGAGGCGCTTCACGCGCTCTGAAGCCGTCCGCGCTTCCTCGCTGGATTGCACCCATACGGTTTTCTTGCCGGTCACGGACTCGGCACGCGCCGCAACTGTCGTGAAGCCGGCCATCGGGGCCGAGATGCCATCAAGGACCCCGCTGGTCGTGCATCCGGCTGCGATCAGCGGAATGGTCACCACTGCAGCTATGGTCAGGAACCGGCGCGTCATGATCCGGCTCCCGGGTTCACGGGAGAACGTTCTTGATTGAGACGCCGCCAATTCCGCGGATCGACTGGCTCCCGGTGGCGATAGTCGACGACGACCGGGTGGTAGTGCACATCACGGACGCCCATTGCGGGATCGGCCGGATTGAAGGCGGGAAGGATGTCCGGCGGCGTGGTTGCCGCACATCCGGTAACTAACAGCGATGCGAGCATCGCGGAGCTTGCGATTTTCATTGTAGACCTGAAACATGACGTATGCGTTTGGCCGCGCGGGAACGGATTCCCGACGCTGCGCGCGAACGCCCCGAAAGGGCGCGTCAGTTCAGATGTTTGGGGGGCCTTATGAGCGCTGTGTATTCGCCAAGCGGCAAAGTGACGGCAACGACGGGCGCAAAGCAACGGGAGACAACATGCTCCAAGTCAGGGCAGTCGACCGGCACGGCATTTGCCGGCGCGCAATGGGCTTCACAGCTCTTGTCGGCGGATTGCTTGGCGCCGTGATGATGCTCCGATGTGTCCGCGTCGTCCGCCGTGGCGCCGTGATCGCCCATATCGTGTGCGGCTGTCTCGGCCTGGAGATGCACCCCGGCGTGAAAACCCGTGGCATTGGCTGTGGCGAACAGACCAGGCTGAAGAGCCGACATGACCAGGAACAAAACCGCCAGCATTGCTCGGAGCGGTGCGTTTCCTAGGATCGTGAATCGACCAAGAGTCCTCATCAACCCTTCCGACAATTGTTCGGCTGATTTGTCAAGGCCGCCCTCGACCAGTTTGCTGCAGTGCAACCAAAAGTGAAGGTTGTTGTAAGGACGGTATTGCTCGAAGCCGCCATGTGCCACCACATTTTTCATACATTTTTGTATGGCCTGTTTATGGCCCGCGCAAAAAGCGGCGCTGCGATGTCCGCGATTCCGGTTTTACATCAGGTTCAGCACCGCCCCGGCGACGACCAGATAACGCGAAACCTTCGCGAGGGCGACTATTGCGACAAAGCTCCATAGCGGCTCGCGCAAGACCCCAGCGACCACGGTCAGCGGGTCGCCGATGATCGGCATCCAGCTTAACAGGAGCGACCATCTACCGTAACGGCGATACCAGTTCGTTGCGCGGTTGAGCATCGCAGGACGCAGCGGAAACCATGGCCTGTCCCGGAAGCGTTCGATCCCTCGACCAAGCCCCCAGTTCACCGCCGAGCCCAGGACGTTGCCTATGCTGGCGACACCAACCAGCACTGCGGGCGAGAAGGAACCCGTGGCGAGGAGCCCTGCAAGGGCGGCCTCCGACTGCGCCGGAAGGATGGTCGCCGCGGCGAAGGCAACAGCAAATAGGCCGCCGTATACGGCAAACACATCCATCTATGTTTTCGCTTTGCGGAAGGGCTTCAGGATTGCACATCGATCACGACCATCAGTCCGCCACCGCCCTTCTCTTCGACATTGTTGTTGGTCGTATGGTGCCCGATATGGCAGTGGATCAGCCATTTTCCGGGCCGACGTGCCTGCCAGACGACATCGTAGCGTTGCCCTGGTCCGACGTTGACTGTGTCGGCAAGGAAACGCGCCGACTCCGGGATCGTCTCGCCGTCGCGGGCGACAACTTCGAATGGACCGCCGTGGATGTGCATCGGGTGGATAAACCCATTATTGGTGCCGATGAAGCGTACCTTCAGAGTTTCGCCGACCTTCATCCTGATCGTGTCCGTCGAAGGATAGGCGCGGCCGTTGATCGTGAAATAATTCGGCTGCCCACCGTCCATCGGCATCGACGGAAAGGTCAGGCCCTCCCGCATCAGCCATTCCTGAAGCTGAATAACATAGTCGTGGTCTGCCGCAATCTCGTCCTGGGGATTGGCAGGATCGATGATGAGCGCGCCGTAGAGTCCGAGCGCCTGCTGGCGATCGACATGGTCATGCGAGTGATAGAAGTAGGTCCCTGATTGGCCCGCCGTGAATTCATATCGGTAGCTGCCGCCGGGCGGGATGGGCTCCTGCGTGATCTCGGCCGGGCCATCCATTTCGTTCGGCAGGATCAATCCATGCCAGTGCAGGGTCGTGCTCTCCGGCAGGCGGTTCGTGACGTTGATGCGCACGCGGTCGCCTTGCCGGATATGCAGCCGCGGGCCCGGAACCTGACCGTTGATCGCATAGGCATCGACTTTCACGTCAGGCAGGATCGCCCAGCGGATGACCGACGTTTCAAGGTCGAACACCTTCACCCCGTTCTCCATCCTGGCTTGCAGTTCCCGGTCGCCGCGTACCTCCAGGCCATGACTGGCCGTGACCAGGCGAGGATGCACGGCGGCCATGTCGAGCATCGCTGCAGCCGGCGTGTCGCGGTCCATAACCATACCCGGCGGCATGATAGCGCCGCCGACGTCTCGCGCGCTGAGGGTGAGGTTTACCCAATTGGCCGGAGCGATCATGCCGAGCGCCAGCGCAAGCACGGACACGCCGCCGAAGGCCGCGAGTTGCGGGACAGTTGCATCCGGTTCCATCCCGTGACCGCCATGCGGACCACGCGACCCGCCTCCCCCATTGCCATGGGCTGAGCCGTGGCCGGATCGAGATCCCTGCCGACGGACCCTGTGCCCAGCTTCATGCTGATGCGCCTGCATGCCGACGCCGTGGCCAAAGACCATCTCGCCTCCATGCCACCCCGTGAATGCCAACAGGGCGACGACTGCTGCGGACATTGAGAGACCCCAAGGCAGCACGGTATCGGCCTCACCCACTGAATTTCGCAACCACAGGCTGGCTGCTCCTATCGCCAGAACCGCGACGTTTCCGACGAGATGATAGCGTGCGTGGTAGAGCGCGCGAATCTCGGCGTTTGCCAAAAAGTCGGCCAGACCCGCGGTAGCAGCGACGGCGCCGGTCACGACGCCGCCGGCAATCAGCCATGTGGCTGCGCTCGCCGTTGCCGGCGAAGCCGTAAGCCAATAGGCGATGTCGGCAAGCAGTGCCGCCATGAAAAATCCGATCGGAAGCGGCACGAGCATAGGATGAAGCGGATGACGGCCGATCCTCGCAAAGGCAGCGATGCCCGCTCCCCCATGCGTCGATCTGTGGCCGGATCCATGATGGCCAACCCCTGGATTGCCGCCCGCGCCGCCATGTCCAGGGTTAGCGTGTTCGTCAACGCGCGCGTGAGCGCTGTGGCTTGGTCGATCTCCCGTCGGTTCAGGCTTGCGCTTTTCCTCGTGGTGACGGTGCCCCGCTACCCCGGCTTCCGCGCCGCTATGCGCGTGCTCGCGCCTGCCTTCCCTCGCCTTGTCGAATTCCGGTTTGCGTTCGGTCATCAGCCCATGCTTCAGGCCACGGGCCACCATCCATACGTTGGCAGGATATGCAGTGATGAATCCAACAATCACGCCAAACGACATCACGCCCCAGAACAGGAGCTCGGTCGGTTCCATGGCCCGCATGTCGCTGCCCATCATCAGGAAGCTCATGACCGGCGCCATGCCCGCCATCATGAAATTCATGCTGATGAACTCTGGCATGAAGCTCTTGCGGACATTCTCCCAATAGGTGCCGCCCATCATCGATTTCATGAACAGCGACTGAAAGATGAACAGGCCGAAAGCGAATCCGGCAACGTACTCGACGATGAGGTCGATCCACATCGGCAGCCCGAGAGCGGCGGTGATTGCTGCCGCGAGGATGATGCCGGTGGCGTCTCCGGCGACGCAGTGGATCGTCGAGCCGACGCCTTGCTTCCAGAGCGGCTTGGTGAACGCCTCGTGTTCGCCCGGCCGAGGCTCCTTGTCGGCCAGCACGTAAATCAGCAACCCCAGCGGCCCCATATAGAGCGTGACCAGGATGAAGCCCCATTTCATTACCACGGGCTCGGGATTGTTGCGGAACTGATCCCACGCCACGTAAGCCGTGCTGAGGGCCGCTAGAACGAACCAGACTGCAAGAAAGTAGTCGACGGGCTGTACGAACACTGCGGAACTCCTGTCGGTTTTCTCTCCACTGACCTAGAGCGACGGACTGTTTCGGCCCGCCTCCTTGAACGCGCCGCGCCATAGGCCCTTCCCCTAGAAACTCCCGGAGATGGTGCTGGCGGCGAAACCATTCGATAAGCCTTCCAGTTGCTGGAAGGTCAAGAGTTGCCGTCCAGCCATGGCCGATCCGTCGTTTCCAAGAAAGACACGGAGAATGAGTTCCATGGGCGTTCTCTGCTGCTTGACTCTCCGCTTTTTTCGCGGCACCTTCGATTAATAGGTCAGACCAATTTACCGATCCGGGACCAGCCCGATGATTCTGTTGAAGTAGAACTGGGTGAGAATGCCGATCCAGGCCGTTGAACCGCGTCGACTTTACCGACAGATCGCCGATCAGCTCAGGCAGCTGATCGACGCGGGCGAGTTCGTAGTCGGCGATCGCCTGCCGACTGAGCGCGAACTGGCCGATCAGCTTGGCATCTCCCGCCCGACCGTCCGTGAAGCGCTGATCGCGCTCGAGGTCGAGGGGCGCATACGCATTCGCGTCGGCTCCGGCATCTACGTCACCGACCGGCCGCGTGCCGAGGTTTTGACTGCAGAGATGGATGAAGGCCCGTTCGAGCTGTTGCGGGCACGCGAGTTCATCGAAGGGGCGATCGCCGCCGAAGCCGCCCTCCATGTTCGGCCGATCGACATCGAACATATGGACGACGTGCTGCGCCGGATGGAGGACATACCTCACCCGACCAAGACGACGATCGCGCTCGACCGCGAGTTCCATACGATGGTGGCGGGCATTCTCGGAAACGCCGTCCTGGTGCGCTGCATCGGCGAGCTTTTCGACCAGCGCATGAACCCATATTTCGAACGCCTGTCGAGTTATTTCGAGAACAGGGATTCCTGGCGGGCCGCCGCGGAGGAGCATCGCGCGGTGCGGGACGCGATCGCGGCGCGCGAGCCCGAACGGGCGAAGGCCGCCATGCAGGAACATCTGCGTCAGTCGCAACTGAGATTCTCACGCAATTTCGGTGAGAAATCCGTGGCCAGGGAGGTCGCGGAATAGAGCATCGGACCCAAAAGCAGGAATCGGTTTTGGGAAATCCGATGCTCAACTAAAATATCTAGCAGTCGGCCGGGGGGAGATCCGGTCGGAGCAGTCAAATCCAACCTCAGGGAGGAACACAATGCTGAGAAAATACGCAGTTCTACTCGGTGCGATCGCAGCGATCGCTATGCCTTTGGCTTCGGCCTCGGCGCAGACAGCTCTGAAATGGGCCCACGTGTATGAGACGTCGGAGCCCTTCCATACCGAGTCCGTGTGGGCAGCGGAGGAGATTAAGAAGCGCACTCAGGGCCGCTACACCGTCGACGTCTATCCGGCCTCGCAGCTCGGCAAGGAAGCAGACATAAACCAGGGCCTGACGCTCGGCACGGTCGATATCATCATCTCCGGGTCGAGCTTCGCGGCGCGCGAATATCCGCCGATCGGCGTCACCTATTTCCCCTACATCTTCCGCGACGCCGACCATCTGCTGAAATACACCAAAAGCGACGTCTACAAGGCGTTGACCAAGGGCTACGAGGAAAAGTCCGGCCATCACATAACGGCCACCACCTATTATGGCACCCGGCAGACCACCTCAAACCGGCCGATCGCCAAATGCGCCGACATGCAAGGTCTGAAGATGCGCGTCCCCGACGTGCCGGCCTATCTCGCCATGCCGCGTGCCTGCGGCGCCAACACCGCGCCGATCGCTTTCGCCGAGGTGTATCTGGCCCTGCAGAACGGCACAGTCGAGGCTCAGGAGAACCCGCTGACCACCATCGAGGCGAAGAAATTCTACGAGGTGCAGAAGCACATCGTGCTCACCGGACACATCGTCGATCACCTCAACACGATCGTATCGCAGTCGCGCTGGGCCTCGCTTTCCGACGAGGACAAGCAGATCTTCACGGAGGTGATGCAGGAGGCGGCCGCCCGTGCCACGGCAAAGATCGTCGCGCGCGAAAAGGAACTGGTGCAGGTGTTCAAGGATCGCGGCATCACCGTGACCGACATCGACCGTGCCGATTTTGAGAAGAATGTGCTTGAGAAGGTCACGTTCGAGGAGTTTGGCTACAACAAGGCCGATTGGGAAGCGATCCGCGCGATCAAGTAGAGTATCGGGAAAATCAGGTGCTCAGACAAGGGGATAGAGCGGCAACCGGATTCGCCGCTTTAACCTGCCCGCCCGTCCGGCCCCACGTTGCGCCGGACGGCCTTTCCAACCCTTGACGACTCACCAGCTTCGGGAGCCCGCGCCAATGGCCGAGGAACACCATGCCGAGATCACTGTCGAAGAGATCGCCCACGCTTTCGAGGAGGTGCCGGTACACATTGACCTGTCGGACCACGGCATCGAGGACTGGATCACGCTCGCCGTGTTCTGGGGCATGGTCGTCTGTGTCTTCCTGCAGTTCTTCACCCGCTATGCGCTGAACAACAGCCTTGCCTGGACCGAGGAGATCGCCATCAACGCGCTGGTCGTCGTCGTTTTTCTCGGCGCCGCCATGTGCGTGCGCGTCTCGCGTCACATCCATGTCGATGTACTCTACCATTACCTGCCGGAGCGTGTCGGCCGCTGGCTGGCACTCGCTGTCGACGTCATTCGTGTCGTCTTCTTCGCCTACGGAACCTGGCTGATGTGGCGCTACGTCTCGATCGTGGCGCACGAACGCATGGTCACCGTCAACCTGCCGCGCCGCTGGTTCTTCTACGCCGTCCTGGCAGGCTTCGCGCTGATGTTCGTGCGCTCGATCCAGGTCTTTGTCGGCAACTACAGGCGCGGCTATTCGGTTCTTGAGCGCCCGGGTGCGTTCGAAACGGCGGGAGACTGAGCGATGCTGCTTTTGGTCGGAGGCTTTCTTGTCCTAATGCTGATTGGCGTGCCGGTAGCCGTGTCGATGGCGACTGCCTCGGTGCTCTACCTCGTGCTCTATGGCGTCGCGCCCGACATCATTGCGGCCCAGCGCATGATTGCCGGGGTGGAGAGCTTTCCGCTGCTCGCCGTTCCCTTCTTCATCCTTGCCGGCAATCTCATGAATATTGCGGGCGTCACCGGGCGCATCTACGCCTTCGCCCTTGCCCTGGTCGGCTGGATGAAGGGCGGCCTGGCGCAGGTCAACATCATCGGATCGGTGATCTTTTCTGGCATGTCGGGCACCGCGCTCGCCGACGCCGCCGGCATCGGCACGATCGAGATCAAGGCGATGAAGGATCACGGCTATCCGATCGAGGCGGCCGTCGGGGTCACCGCAGCATCGGCCACGCTCGGGCCGATCTTCCCGCCGTCGCTGCCCTTCGTCATCTACGGCATGATGGCGAATGTCTCGATCGGCGCGCTGTTCATGGCCGGCATCTTGCCCGGTGTGGTGATGACCGTGCTGATGATGGTGACGGTCGCCATCTTCGCTTACAGGCGCGGCTGGGGCTCCGACACGTCGTTCGAGCTTGGACGGCTCGCCGAAGCTGCCGGCGAGGTGCTGGTGGTGGCTGCCTTCCCGCTCGCCTGCTATCTGCTGGTGCAGCTTGGCCTGTCCATCAATGTCGCGGTCGGCATCGCGCTGCTGGTGCTGATTGCGGCCGACTGGTATTTCAATTTCTCCGCGGTCATGGCGCTGATGACGCCGGTAATCCTGATCGGCGGCATGACGATGGGCTGGTTCACGCCGACCGAGGCGGCGATGGCCGCCGTGATCTGGTCGCTTTTCCTCGGGTTGGTGCGCTACCGCACGATGACGCTGCGCACGCTGGCAAAGGCCAGCTTCGACACGATCGAGACGACGGCCTCCGTGCTCTTCATCGTCACGGCCGCCTCGATATTCGCCTGGCTGCTCACCGTCAGCCAAGCGGCACAGCTATTCTCGACCTTCATCTTCGCGCTGACCGACAACAAGTGGGTCTTCCTCATCCTGGTGAACGTCCTGATGTTGGTGGTCGGCTGCTTCCTCGATACGATCGCGGCGATCACCATTCTCGTGCCCATCCTGTTGCCGGTGGCCGCCGTGTACGGCATCAACCCGGTGCATTTCGGCCTGATCATGACGCTTAATCTGATGATTGGTCTCCTCCATCCGCCGCTCGGCATGGTGCTGTTCGTCCTCTCGCGGGTCGCCAAGCTGTCGGTCGAGCGCACGACCATGGCAATTCTGCCCTGGCTCGTTCCGTTGATCGTTGCGCTGATCCTGATCACCTTCATCCCCGCCATCACGCTGTGGCTACCGACGCAAATGGGACTGATCCGATGATCGATAGCGCAGTCGCTGCGACGCTGTTCGGCCCTGAGGATCTGCGGGTCGTCGAGCACCCGCTCTGCCCCCTCGCACCGGGAATGGTGCGCGTGCGCTTCGGCGCAGGCGGCATCTGCGGTTCCGACCTGCACTATTTCCGGCATGCGCGGACCGGCGATTTTGTCGTCACATCGCCGCTCGTGCTCGGCCACGAGGTCGCCGGAGAGATCGTGGAAATCAACGCGGACGCGTCAGGACTTGCCGTCGGCGATCGCGTGGCGGTCAACCCGTCGCGCTGGTGCGGACAATGCGCGCGATGCGCGGAGGGCCGCGCCAATCTCTGCGAAAACATCTATTTCATGGGCTCGGCGTCGAAAACGCCGCACATGCAGGGCGGTTTTGCCAGCGTGTTCGACGCCACACCCGCGCAATGCATCAAGGTCCCGCCTGATGTCGCCTACCAGGCGGCGGCACTCGCCGAACCGCTCGCCGTCAGCCTGCACGCAGTGGCGCGGGCCGGCGACATCGCCGGCCGCAACGTCATCC